>DATFDA010000152.1:0-4649 GCA_035252525.1 Candidatus Angelobacter sp.
AGTGTGCCCACTGCTCAAACAGCCATCCTCTGCGGTTCGGCATTGGCGAACAGAGAAGATAGGCGATTATGTGTTGCTTTTGAACGGCAACGAATAGACGACGGTCAGAGAGCTGTCCGAAAATGTCCGGTTCAATCAGAAAGTGCAATGGCGGAAGGTGTTTGCTGTTGAGCCACTCCTGCCTGATCTCACGCAGTTCCTGCGATTCAGCCGCCGCCATTGCCGGCATTTCCGAAGCGCTTATTCCCTTGTGGCGTGCGCGGGATATTTGGTAACGAAGAGAAGCGTTAGTTCTTAATATTTTGTCCCAGCCCACAGGGTTCCAGTAAGGCAGAGCACCAATGGCCGCAATCGAGTGGCCGCGCGAGTTTCTTACAACCTTGGCAAAGCGCGGCCCTGCGTGGAAGTAACACACAGCTTCTTTCGCCCGGGTCGCCTCAGACTCAAAACGATCCACCACCGCGTTGATTCTTTCCGGACTGCAGACAGGCGCGCCGGCCACGACTCGTATTCGGTTGCACGTGATATATCCGATGAGCGCGTCACCTTCGGGGCTGAACCAATGCTGGATCCCCGGGTTCAGAATCTGATAGGCGATGGGATTCAAACTATGTGCAAATACAAGCTCGCGAGCGCGTTGCACATCACGCTTCGGTTCCAGGACCATTTCACAATATCCATCAACGGTTTATATCTTAGCTTTGCGGCGCGTTGTTCAACGGACCAAAGCCGGTCTTCCGGCTTCCTTTCCATAACTGCTATTGGATGCAACCAGCTTTACGGTTTCGTTTCAGTGCGACGCACCGTTTGCGCTTTGTTCGTTTGCTTCAGCATGTCCTGAGGGCTTATCTTTGCAGGTTCATGGCAAGCGAACCTTCATTACCTCAAGGCAGTGCTCCCGGCCATCCCGGCATTCCTCCAACGTGGTCCAGCAGCTCGAAAGACGGCGTGGGCACCGCCTATGCCACATCCAGCCGTGTTTGGTTCACCCTCGCGCATGGCATCGTCACCGAAATTTACTACCCCACCATCGACCGGCCACAAATTCGTGATGCCCAGTTCCTGATCACTGACGGGGCCACGTTTTTCCACGAAGAAAGGCGTGACCTGGCCGGCGAAGTGGTGCGCATTGAAGCTGAGTCGCTTGGCTACCATGTCGTAAGCGATGATCCTGAAGGCCGTTATCGCCTCGTGAAGGAAATCATCTCTGATCCTCATTCCGCTTGCGTGCTCATTCGCGCCCGTCTCATTCCCGCAAATGGTTGGGTCGGGAAGCTGCGAGTTTTCTTTCTTCTGGCTCCGCACCTGGAAGTCGGTGGCTGGAACAATTCGGCCATGAAGATGGAACTCTCTGGCCGCACTATTCTTGCCGCATGGAAAAACAGCACCTATCTTGCGCTGGATTCGAGCAGCGGGTTCGCGCGATCGTCCTGCGGCTTTGTCGGATACAGCGATGGCTGGCAAGACCTGCATGGCAACTACAAACTTGATTGGGAATACGATCGCGCGGAAAACGGCAACGTCGCTGTAATCGGCGAAATTGATCTCTCGCACGGAAACGAATTTACCGTTGCTATTGCGTTTGGTGACAGTCTCCACGCCGCCACCGCCGTGCTCAAGCAATCACTGGCGGTTCCATTTGAGCAGCACAAGAATAAGTTCATTGATCAGTGGCGTCGCGCTTGTGACAACTTTGAAAAGCTTGAGGCTGTCAGCGGTGATGGCGGGCAGCTTTATCGCACCAGCAGAATTGCCTTGCTTTCCCATGAAGACAAAACTTTTGCTGGAGCGTTTATCGCCTCCGCCACGATTCCCTGGGGAGACGCCATGGGAGACGAGGACCTTGGCGGGTATCACCTGGTCTGGGTGCGAGACATGGTCAACAGCGCCACCGGCCTGCTTGCCTCAGGAGATAAAATCACTCCACTCCGAGCGCTGGTTTACCTAGCCTGCTCGCAACAGCAGGATGGAGGCTTCCCGCAGAATTTCTGGATTGATGGAACGCCCTACTGGAAGGGCATTCAACTGGACGAAGTCGCCTTTCCCATCATGCTGGCATGGCGACTCTGGAAGGCTGAAGCCCTGGAGCAATTTGATCCTTATCCCATGGTCCGCGCCGCTGTGCGCTACCTGATTGAACATGGGCCGCGCACCCAGCAGGAGCGATGGGAGGAGTGCAGCGGATATTCACCGTCCACTCTGGCGGCATCTATCGCGGCACTCACATGCGCTGCTGATTTCGCCCGTTCACGCGGTGAGGATGCGCTGGCGCAGTTCGTTGAAGATCATGCAGATTTTGTCGAGTCCCACGTTGAACGCTGGACAGTTACTACCCAGGGAAGCCTTCTCCCTGGCGTTCCGCGGCATTACATACGCATTCTGCCGTTGGACATTCACAACCATCTCCCGGTGGAAGATCCCAACATTGGAAGCATCATCCTGGCCAATCGGCCGCCGGGAGAGCAGTATCAATTTCCGGCCAAAGATATTGTGGACGCAGGCTTTCTGGAACTGGTTCGCTACGGCATTCGCCCGGCCGGATCTGCCTTGATGGAAGATTCCTTGCGTGTGATCGACGCACAGCTCAAGGTGGAAACTCCCTTCGGCCCGGTATGGCGCCGCTACAACCATGATGGATACGGTCCACATGCAGACGGCACGGCTTATCAAGGCTGGGGCATCGGGCGGGCCTGGCCACTGCTTACCGGAGAGCGCGCGCATTACGAGCTTGCCGCCGGGAGAGACATTCGTCCTCTTATTGCTGCGATAGAAAATTTTGCCACTCGTTCCGGCATGCTTCCGGAACAGGTGTGGGACCAGCCTGATCTCCCGGAAGCCCGAATGTATCTGGGCAAACCTGCGGGATCAGCCATGCCCTTGATGTGGGCGCACGCCGAATATATAAAGCTGCTGCACTCGATGCGCGATGGCCAAATCTTTGATCGCATTCCGCTGGTGGCTGAGCGTTATTTGAATCAGCGCGGGCGCAAAGACCTTGAGATGTGGAAGCTCACGCGGCAGGTGAGCAGCATATCTGCGGGCGCCACGCTACGGGTTGTGATCCCAGGTGATTTTCGGCTGCGCTGGTCAGGAGCGGGCGGCCAGTCCAATGAAACTGATTCCATGCCCAGCGGCATGGGGCTGAGCTATGTTGATTTGAAAACGCAACCGGGCCAATCCGCGCCGCTGCGCTTCACCTTCAGCGGCGGCTCAACTGCCCCCCAGGACACGCTATTTGAGGTACAGCTTACTGCGGTTCACCCGATGCAATGAGCCACGATGGCGAGACGGCAACCGGGAACGGCGATCCTTTCACCTTGGTGAGTGTTCCTGTGTTCGCAATGGCAAAACCTGCAATGTCATTTGTGCCTTGATCGGCCACGTAAACGAAGCTGCCGGTGGCCAGCACAAACCCCGGAACGTTACCCCCGGTTAGAAAAGGAGAGCCGCTCACCTGCGTCAAAGCGCCGGAATTGCTGATGGAATAACCGGACAGAGTGTTGTCGCCTGAGTTCGAAGCGTAAAGGAATGATCCCTGAGGAGTCATGGAAAGGGCCGCTGTGCCCAGTCCCGCTGAGAACGGCGAGCCGGCAATGGGAGAAATTGCGCCATTGCTGCCAATGGAAAACCCCAGCACGGCGTTGTTCGCAGGGTCAGCCGCGTACAAAAATGACCCACTTGGATGGACCGCCAAAAATGAAGGGCTTGTGCCCGCTGTACCCACCGCAAACGGAGATCCTGGCACGGGGCTCAAGCTTCCATCGGAGGCAATGGCAAATCCCGCAATCGTGCCCTGGGTTGGATTGGCGGTATAAAGAAAGCTTCCGTTGGACGAGATTGCCATGGATTGTGGGTTCGTCGCCGTCGACGATGAGGGATCTACTTTGAATGGCGATCCTGTGACCAGGCCGAGGTTCCCATTGGTGGGATCAATTAGATACGCAGAGATGTCACCGGAATCGCGGTTGGCTGCATACAGGCGCGGCGCATTCGGCGCGATCACCATGGCGATTGGAGTTGTGCCGGTGCTAAAGATATTGGGCGGCGTCACCGGTGGAAGCGCGCTGTTGGTGGGCGGCACCACCAGTTCACCGTTTCCGGTATTGATATTGAGCAGAGTAATGTTGGCCCCGGCGGAGTTGGCGATGTAAAAGAAATCGCCCGGCGGATGGACGGCCAGGGCGGCAGGGCGCGAACCAGTGGTGAAGTTCGGGCTGTTAAGCGCGGTCAGCGAACCATCACTGTGCAGGCGAAACCCAAACACTTCATTCGTGCCCGGACCGGTGACGTAAAAGAAGTCCCTCTCTCCTTTGATACAACCGGTCAATCCCATTAAAGCCACACATAAGGCCGCAAAAATCCTTGCCTTCATTAAGTTCTCCTCGCCATTCGCGGGTAAAAAAGATTGAGGACAGGATACATGAAACCGCTGTTCGGATGATAACGGCGGCTTCGCTTTCCAACTAGAGAACGCCGGGAGAATTGGAATTTGCGTTGCTCCACGCAGGCTGTTGCCGCGTGTGCGGCTGTGTGTTTTGGGCTTGATAGAGCAGAACTGTAGCGGATTGGATTGAGATTTCGCGGCCCTAATTGCTCTTGAGGAAGTAGCCTTGTTCCAGTGGCAGCTTTCCATCCACTTTGAGCACATT
>DATFDA010000153.1:0-12864 GCA_035252525.1 Candidatus Angelobacter sp.
CGGTGCCATGTCCGGAAGACGCACCACCGTAGACAGTCCCGGCGCCATACTGTGGGCTGCCGTAGACAGTCCCCGGGCCCGCATAAACCGTTCCCGCAGCCGGCGAGCTCATTGCCGCCCCGAGCCCTGGAATATTCCCGATCACGTCGCCCACCGGCACCCAGTCCGCCATGCCCTCGCTGCGCGTAAGGTCGCTGGGAGAAATGTTTCCCTGTGCAACGTAGCGTTGCAGGTCGGCCAGAGTATAAGGGCCGTATTCGTTGAGATCTCTGCGAATGTAATATTTCATTTCAGTTGAACCTGATTCCTGCGCTGTCCTTTTCAATGATGCAAATCTCAATCACCGCCCAGATCCACGACGCCACCGCCAGATAGAAGAAACTCAACACCGTCAGGCACAACTGTCCCACGGCCTTCCCGGTGTAGCCTGCATAAAAATTGTGGGCGCCAAAGGCGCCGAGAAAAATGCCCAGCACAATAAATGCCGTGCGGCTCCTGGGGGGATGCATTGCCAAAGCAGCAGGCTGAGCACTCATCAGACTCCCGAATTGCGGTTGGCCATACATTACGGGTTGCGCCGCAGCGTACTGGGGCGTTGCCGGAAATGATGCGTTCACCTCAGCCTGCGAAACTTGCAGCTTGGGATCGTCTGCCGGCGCGCGCGGGCAGCCGAAAACGGTGCAACCTCCGTTTTCCTGATAGCAATCTTCATGGTGCGGCATGCCACAGCCGGGACAATAGATCTTCACCAGCCCCTCCTGTTCGAAGGACATTCGGCAATAAGGACATGTAGTGGCGTCGCTCATTTATTTCCGATGCCTCTCGCGGAAGTGAAATGCGTAACGCCCAATCTGCACCAGGTCTCCGCTCTGCAGCGTGCGATTCTTTGCCGGCTGGCCGGAGACGTATACCGGCCCGTCTGCATGCAGGAATGTCTGTGAGCCGCGCAGTTCAATGCTGCCGTGGCGCGGCAGAATGGACGGATCTTTGAACAAATAGATGTCGGATTGCTGGCTGCTGCCAATCACTGTGAGCTGCTTGTAAAGGATGAACTGCTTCCCCGCGAGCGGCCCTGAAGCCACATAGAGCCATCGATCTTTGAGCGCGCTTTCGACAATTCCCATGGCCACGCCTGTGGCCAGGCCAAACAATGCAAAACCAACTGCCCGGCTGGGTGCTCCGGCCTTGGTCGCCAAGGCGATGGGATCAAAAACCATTCCGCCCAACCCGGCGCCGATCACGCCTCCCAGAATTCCATACTGTATTTTCTTGCCTGACTGGTCCACCAGTCCGTAGATAATGCCGCCCGCGATACCGAAAACCATCCAGGCAACTCCGCGTGCCACCCAAAATGCAGGATTTCTTGCCGTCTGCACGCCCAACTGCGTAACGATCCCAACCGTGATCACGAAAATCAGATTGGCCACCCAATCAAACAGGAAGCCGCCAACAAACCCGAGCACCAGGGAAAGCAAGCCACGCCAGGCTGCTTTACGAGCCGATCGTTCCACAATGCTCTCCGCCGCGCCAAAGCCGAAGCACATGAACATCACCACAAAAGGCAGCAACATGAAATTGCCCCAGCGACGGCCCCCGCCATCAAGAAACCACGGCTCGCAGAGCGCCCAGCCGACCAAAGCGCCCGCCAACCCGGCCACCCCAAGATAAAACCAGCCTTTCAGGAAGAAATTGGCTTTGCCCTGGTCTTCAATCACCGGCTCCGCTCCCGGCGAAGCAATATTGCCGTACTGCCGTGCCATTCCCGGCGCAACCGCCGTAGCGCTCCCAACAGGACTGCTGGCAATGGTGGAAACCTTTTCCAGGTCTTCCAGCGTGATCTTCAGGGCCGGCTTGTCATTTGTGTTTGCCATTGTTGCCTTTTTCTCCAGCCGGACCCTGTTTCTGGGCTGGCTTATGTTCAGGTTGGATCTCGCTTTGTGCATCCGCGGGAGCCGCTGCCCCGGATACAGGCGGAGCAAAATGTTGCAGGATATCGCGACAGGCCTCAACCGGATGGTCGGCAATTTGCTGGCACGCCGCCAGAGTAGGCGATAATTCGCGCTCTACCTGTCCCGCCACCTGCCGGCCGCCAAAAACATATCCCCCGGCAGCGCTGAGCAACGCGACCGCGAAGCAGATCAGCACTGGTCCTGTCCACCTTATCCAAGCAGGTGTTTTTTGTTCGCGTGCTGATTGCGCGCCGAAGCTCGAATTCGCCGCTGGGCCCTCATCCTCAGCCTCATCGTCTCTAGCGGCAGTCGCCGTCTGATCCACACTTTGCATGTATCCAAAGCGGATGCCGGAGAGTTTTTCAACTTTAGCGTTGATCCAGCCGAAACATCCTTCTTCATCCGTGTGCGGGTCATACACCCAGGCGATCTGGTGCGGGCCGGAAAAGAAATTCTCCTGAATAAAGAGGTCGTGTTCAGAAAGAAACACGCCAAAACCAGGATGCGAATGGTACCAGCCAACGATTTTGTCGTCCGGATATTCGCGGTCCTTGATCTTATAAATGTGCTCCCATGTATCCTGCGTAAAGGTAACGTGAGTTCCGCCCTGGGCAGCGTTCACGCCGGGAATGCAGGCCTCCACCAGCGTGCGATCATCATCGTTCTTCCCAATCAACACACCACACACTTCGGCCTTCATGGAAGTTCGGCAGTGCTGGCGGATTTTGCGCGCCACCTCTGATTCCATTACCACTGCGGGCTGCGTTTTAACTGCTGTTTTGGACTTTGCCATCAGTGTGCCGCTCCCGCTGCCAGTTGCCCTAAAACCACTTTCTGGTCCCCTGCAATCAGGTATGCGATCTCACGCTCGTCCGAGCGCGCAGAGAAGACGTCAAATAGTGGCAGGCCGAGTTGATCAAGCCTGCGATTGCCGTATGGCTCTGTGCCGGAGTAACTGTGCATGGTGATCACCGCACGCATCTGCCCATCCGCCGGGCACCGGCCGTGTGCGTAAGTCACCTTGCCCACAGTCGAAAACATTTCTTCTTCTGTACCGCAGAACGGGCATGAAAGTTTGAGAATTACATCCCGGCTGAACTCCACGACGACGTTCTGGGAATTCAAATCCTGCTGCGCCCGTTGGTGGAGCTGAGCCAGAGTCATCGCCTGCGACGTATTGGGCAAGCTCACCAGCTCCGTGAAGCTGTAGTGGCTCATGCAGTCGGCATTTTCTGTGTATTCCACCCGGTAAGAAGTGTGGTTGAGCCCTTCAAAGATGAATCCTTTCCCCGCAAGCACGGGCAGGCCGTGCAACAGTTTCACTGCCTCCTGCACTTGCAGGCCGGCAATCACGGAGGAAATCGTCGGCGTGGTTGCGACTTTTCCTTCCGCATCATTTTCCAGCAGCAGCAGATTGCATGACATTCGCCGGTTCAGGATCTCCCAGTCGGTTTCTCCCAGCGTGCATTCATAGCAGGGCGGCGTTCCGGGCAAAAAGACGCGCGCCACGCCGTTGATGCCTTCAATGGCTCCGTCAATCCAGGGCCGGTTCATCTTCCAGCAGGCGCGATTGATCCAGAGCCGAGCCTCACGGTTATCAAGTCCGGCCAGCACCATGTCAGCCCAGCCAAAAATCCCCAGGCCAAGGCCATGCACCACGTTGGCGTTGATGGGATGAACTCGCGCTTCAGGGAAAATATTTCGCGTTGCTTCAGCCGCAACTTCAACCTTGCGCTTCCCCAGGTCCGATGAACGATAAAGAATGCTGCGGGAGAGATTGGTGGCGTCAATCAGATCCATATCCACCACCACAATGTTGGCAAACCCGAGCAGGGCAAGGTTCTTGAGGATTTCATTTCCCAGCGCACCCGCGCCGATCACCAGCACGCGCGCGGACCGGATTTTTTCCTGGTCCCACCAGCCAATCAGCCGGAACCGGCTGAAACGGTCTTCCGCCATGGATGCGCTGGACTGGGTCATCGTGCTCCTGCCGTAATCTCCGGCTGCAGGCGAAGGATGTCGCCTTCTTTCACTGCGGCGTCGGCCAGCGTTTGCGCATCCTGTATCTGCCGCCCTGAATTTTTGTGATGGAACTTATAGCTGAGAGGAGCGCCATCCGGTCCATTGCGCGGTAGCTGAAGCTTCTCCACCAGCACGGCAATAATGCGGTTGGCCGGAGCATCGTCGGGGAGCTCTACCGGGACGCGCTTGTTTTCTGTTGAGTCGTAGACAGTAACTGTAATGTTTGCCATTTTGTTTGGGACCTATCGCGATGCGCCGGGGTCCACCGTGGTGTTGCGCACGTTGGCGTGGTGGATGAAATCTGAAAATTCGTTTTTGGGCGCAGAGCTGTTGTTGAGCACTTCCCAGTCAGATTCATGCAGCAGGGCGTCCGTGCTGACGGCGAAGTTCAAGTTTTCTGCCTCCGGATCCACAGCACGAGCCACCTTGGAAGTGACCACGCCCAGAAGGTCTCCGTACTCGTCATACACCGGCCCGCCGCTGTTGCCCGGGCTTACTGGAGCTGAGATTTGCAGCACTTCACTGCCAGGCATGCGGGAAACAATGCCGTTGCTGATGCTGAAGTTCAAACCTTCCGGATGGCCGATCACATAAATCTTTTCTCCGGTCTGCACGCTTTTGTAATTCGCTATCGGCTGGCGAAAATCAGCATCGCCTTCCCGCCGCTGCAGCCAGAGCAGGGCCACATCAAGTTCACGATGGCGGGCAATCACCTGCGCGGCCGCCCATCCATTCATACCGTCGGAAACCATTACCTTTTGCTCGCCGTGGCGGGAGCGCCAGTCTTCGCCGTCGGCCACATGGCGCGCGGTGGCCAGCAAGTATCCGTGCGAATCCGCTTGCAGGATCAGCGCCGCGCCCAGGATCCCCGACATTGTGTCCGAATGGCTGAACCAGCGCTTCGCCGCAGGCGACGCCAGCAGGACCATCGGCTTCATCGTGGAACTCAATTCCACCCCGGACATGGCGCTTGGCGCGGGTAGAGAGGGGAAACTGCTGCGCTCATCCAGTCCGGATAACGCCACACCCACCGCATCCGGAACCGGCGCCCAGGACGATGAAAACCCTACAATCACCAGAAGCGTGGTGAGAAAACCGCTGACAATCAGCAACGTGAGCAGGTATGACCACCAGGCTTTGAGCTCGCGCGGCGCCCGCCTGCGGGTTGTCAGGCGCACAATCAGCGCTACCAGGCATAGCAACGGCAGAAATAAAACGAGCGGCGCCAGGAGGAACCGCGCCCAAAGAGCAATCGGATTAGGAAGGCGCGGCTGTAATCCTTGCGGATCAGGCGAAACCGGCGGCGCAGGCGCTTGAGATTGCTCAACTTCCTGCTCTGTAATGACAATTCTGTCCATTCAGTTCACAAGGGGGTGACCAAGTCAGTAAGGCGTTTCAGTGCTTTGGGAATGTATTTTTTATAACGGCTTACCAATGAAAGCAAGAGAATCTGCATAATAACGCAGACTTTAGTTCAAATACTGTCGCTCGTCCTGAGAGGTTTACCTCAGGCATTCCAGAATTCCCGTCGCAACCCGCTGCTTTCCCGGGTAAGACCAGTAACTTCGCGCCGGTTCCGAGCCCGCGAAATTCCCCTAGGCAGAATTCGCTTACAGTGATTTAATGTATGTTCCACGGGGAAAAGTTAGAATTTACTTAGGAATCTCGTCTTGCGATATGAGAAGCGGGGGCAAAACTGTCTTACAATGACAGGTTAAAACATGGATTCTCTTGTAAAAAACGAAAAGCTTCTCGATCCGATCGGCTGGAAGCTGCTGCATGAGTTGCAGATCAACGGACGCCTTTCATACGCAGAGCTTGGCCGCCGAGTCGGCTTGACCACGCCTGCTGTAGTGGAGCGCGTAAAGCGGATGGAAGAGGCCGGGATCATCGTGGGTTACCACGCCGATGTGGACCCCATGAAAGTCAGCATGCCCATTTCAGCCTTTATCAGAATGTCAGTTGTGGGCGACGTCTTCAGCAAGATTACCGCTGTGGTTAAAGCTTCGCCTGAAGTTGTGGAGTGTCACCGCGGAACCGGCGCTGATTCATTCATCATGAAGGTGCATGTACGGTCAGTGGAACATCTGGAGTCGCTCATCGATCGCTTGACGCCTTATGGCACCACCTCAACTTCCATTGTGCTGTCCTCCCCGGTACAGCGCAGGGAAATTCAAAGACCTGAAGAGCAGGCACAGGCAGCTCAGGCAGCGCAGAAAAAGTAGGAAGATTTCTTACTTTAATTTTGCCCGCTCATACTGTAGCGGCCAGGCGATTTCTCGTCCTAACGCACGCGCCGCCAGCAACGGCCAGTAAGGTTCGCGGAGAAACTGGCGCGCCAGAAAAACCACATCTGCCTGCGATGTCCGCACAATTTGGTCGGCCTGAGCAGGCTCGGTAATCATGCCTACCGCGCCCGTGAGCACGCCGGCTTCCCGCCGAATTCTCTCCGCAAATTCCACCTGATATCCGGCTCCTAAAGGGATTCTGGCGCTTGCGATGTTTCCGCCTGAAGAGCAGTCAAACAGGTCCACGCCGCGCGATTTCAAGATCCGGGCCAACGCTACGGAGTCTTCTACTCTCCAGCCGCCCTCGGTCCAGTCCGTTGATGAAATGCGAAGGAAGAACGGATATTTTTCCGGCCAGACATTACGCACTGCATCCACCACTTCGCACACAATGCGAATCCGGTTTTCAAAGGAACCGCCGTATTCATCCGTTCTGTGATTGCTCAACGGTGAAAGGAATGAATGCAACAGGTAACCGTGCGCGCCGTGGAGTTCAATGATCTTTGCTCCGGCAGCTTCGGCGCGTTTTGCCGCAGCCGCGAATGCCCGGACAATGCCTGCAATCTCCGCCTTGCTCAGCTCGCGCGGGATTTGATATCCCTCGGCAAACGGCAATGCGCTGGGCCCGAAAATGGGCGTCCATCCTCCCTGCTCGGGAGAGAGTGGTTTGCCACCTTTCCATGGAGCACTGGTGCTCGCCTTTCTTCCTGCATGCGCCAGTTGCATGCCTGGAATTGAGCCCTGTTGTGAGATGAAAGAAAAAATCCGCTGCAATGGTTCGACATGCGCGTCATCCCAGATGCCCAGGTCGTCAGGGCTGATCCGGCCATCGGCGGTCACCGCCGTTGCTTCTGTCAAAACTGCAGCGGCATGACCAACGGCGCGGCTCCCAAGGTGTACCAGGTGCCAATCAGTGGCAAAGCCATTCTGAGACGAGTACTGGCACATGGGAGAAACAAGAATGCGGTGCTGCAACTCAATTTCGCGCAGGCGAAGCGATTCGAATAAATGCGCCATAGTGGACGGTCGATTGTAAATGGAAGCGCTGCCATGCACACCAGAGCACCCAAAAGTGCATGTCTGAACGATCTAAGGCTTTTTGTTGATTGAATTTTAGGATGAAAATAAGGCAGAGTTGCTGATATTGAGTAGCGCAATGGCTCCTCCGCCTAAATTTAAAGAATACAAAGACGACTGGGGAACGACCGCCCGCGAAGGTTATGAAGATCGGGGCACGTTCCGTCCACCACGCGCGGCGCAAAAAAAGCGCGGCAGCCCGTTGCTGCGTACGCTGGGCGCAATCTGTATCTTCGGCGGCCTCTGCTGGGGAGCTTATCTTTACACCCATGACCGCGATATCGTTGCCGCCTTGCAGCAAAACCACGGCCCAGTGGCCATCCTCGGGCTGGGTGTAGTTTGTTCCCTGGTGGGCAAATTCCTCCGCACCTAAAAACCAAGAAATCTCGTTCAATATCAGTGACATAGCTTTCCGCTTAAGTACCTCACGAACTTGACCCACAACGGCATTTTGAACAAGTTCATTTTTCCATTGACACAAGCCGCTACACAATGTATTTTGAACGTGTTCAATAACTCAATCGGCAGCTATGAAGGAGCTTTTATGAAAGACATTATCGTTATCAGCTACCTGATTTACATCTGCATCAGCGTGGTACTCACCATCTGGGTGGCGCGCACTTTGCACAAGCGTGGCGCCATCTTTCTGGTGGACGCATTCCAGGGCAACGCGGAATTGGCCGCCTCCGTTAATCACTTGCTGGTGGTCGGCTTTTACCTGATCAACATCGGCTTTGTTTCCCTGGCTCTCAAGACCTCTGACGTCATTTCAACACCGCGGGGCGGCATTGAAATGCTGAGTGACAAGCTGGGCGTCGTGCTGCTCACTCTTGGCGGAATGCACTTCTTCAACCTCTTCGTCTTCGCGCGCATTCGCAGTCATGGGCAGGGCCATACCCCGCGCCGTCCACCGGTTGCGCCGGACGCAACCCTGAAGATTGCTGTCCCTCGCTAGTGGCCGCTCATTGAAAGGAGGTATATGCCATGGAAAAGTTGTATGTGCTTTATGATCCTAAGTGCGGTTTGTGCGAACGGCTGAAAGACTGGCTGCTGACGCAACGTAGCTGGCTGGGGCTCTGCATGGTCCCGGCCGGATCAGAGAAAGCAAAAACCATGTTCCCCGAACTGGAGCAGATTGCCACCTGCAATGACCTGGTGGTAGTCAGCGATGAGGGTGACGTTTACCTCAACAATTCCGCATGGATCATGGCGTTGTATGCGCTCGAAGAATATCGTTATTGGGCTTGCCGGTTGGCGCATCCTTTATTGATGCCGCTGGCCCGGCAGGCCTTTGAAGCCATTTCGCACAACCGGCATGCGCTTTCGCGCTGGCTGCGCATCCGCCGTCCGGAAGAGATTGCCCGCGAGCTGAATGCGGTTACAATTCCGGCCTGTACTTTGCCTGAAACCAGAATATCGGACTTCTTACGATGAATGTGACGCCTGTGAAAACCCGCCCCACGCCGCGCGCGGAAGATACCCGCCGGAAGATTTATGACGCCGCCATGGAGTTGTTTCGCGAAAAGGGATTCGAACCAACCACTATGCGAGACATCGCCGCCAAAGCGGGCGTGGCGCTGGGCGGAACTTACTATTACTTTTCTTCCAAAGAAGCTATCGTGCTTGCTTTCTACCAGGAAATGCAGGAGAGCGGCCACAATGAACTGTTTGCAGAGATGGCCGGCCACAAAGACCTGAAAGGCAGGATCCGCTGCGTCCTGCAAAAGCGACTGGAACTGCTGGCGCCGAACCGCAAATTTTGTGACGCTCTGTTCCGTCATGCGCCCGATCCGGCCGATCCCCTCTCTCCCTTCAGCGCAGAAACTCGATCCATCCGCGAAGGGGCCATTGAGCACTTGCAGCTTGCCATGGATGGCAGCAATATAAAATTTCCGGCTGACCTCAGGCCAAAGCTTCCTTTCCTGCTGTGGCTCTATCAGATGGCCTTAATTCTCTTCTGGCTTTATGACCGCTCTCCCAACCAGGAACGCACCACCAAACTGATGGACAGGAGTCTCACCCTGCTGGTCAATCTCATCCGCATATCATCTCTGCCCCTGATGAAACCGTTACGAAAGATGGTTTTGGAAATTGTGGAAGTCGCAGTCCCGTGAGCTGGCCGGTCTCATAGAGCCGACTGGCTTAATTTTCAGATCTGGGTGAGTGATCCCGCGACAGAATCCGCTTAAAAGGCCCAGGGAAAACCTGTCAGGCAACTCCCAGCGCCTAAGCAGCTACAAGAGATTGTATGCGCACTGCGGAGCAGCCACGGGTATTGGCGGCAGCAATCGTTCTTCTTCTCCTTACGGGCATGGCAGCAGCACAACGCCGGCCCGAGCCGGTTCCGTCCCCTCAGCGCAATGTACAGGGAAACTTAACCGTAACCTTCACCATTGCATCCTCAGTGGGAGTAGTTGTAGACCAGGACGGCCAGCAGCATCTCGCCGCGGCTAATACTGTGGATCCCGCAGACAACGTTTCACAAATTATGTATGTTCAGCTCACTCCAGTTGAAAAAGAAGAGCAGAAACAACCGGAGAAGATAAGAAAAGAAAACCTGCCGGCACAGCTACATCGCTGACCTGTTGCTCTTACCTGTTATTCTTCCCGTAAGTTGATCGCACGGCCACAAGCTTTTCCAGTTGTTCCTCATCCAAAGTCCGGCTGCATCCCAACTGGCGCGCCGCCAGCACTATTTTCGCGTAATGCTCAACCGCTTCCATGCGCAGGTAAGCCTGACGCAAGTCCGGTCCGTAGGTGACCACACCGTGGTTGGCCATGAGAATGGCATTGTAGTCGGGGATAAAAGGCGCCAGAGAATCGCTCAGTTCCCTGGTTCCGGTTGTGGCATAAGGCGCCAGCGGCACGGCTCCCAGAGTGATCACCACCTCTGAGCACAATGGCTCATCCAGCGCCAGGCCGGCGGAGGCAAACGCCGTGGCCGTACAGGGATGAGCATGGACCACCGCGCCGATTTCCGGACGCATGCGGTAAATGGTCAGGTGCATGTTGATCTCGCTCGACGGGCGGCTGGAGCCGCTCAACTTTTCTCCTTCCAGGTCCACGATCACCATATCTTCCATGTGCATCATGCCTTTGCTTACTGCCGTGGGAGTGATCATGACGCGGTCCTGGTCCATACGCACTGAGAGGTTTCCATCGGTTGCCGCGACAAATCCCTGGGCGTGCAGCATACGCCCGTATTCCACCAGGTCTTGCCGGAGTTGCAGTTCGGGGCTCAGCGGTCTGCTGATAAAGGGCAATCTTACGAAGGGGAGCACTGTGGCTCCCTCCAGTATTTTTCTTATGTAGTTCATGGCCTGCGATACCTTTTCCGCTATGTTCTGCTTGCGACGTTGCGCGTCCTGCTGGAAACGCGAACTGTCCCAGAGACTCCTGTTTCCGTTTGCCAGGCGGCTCTGTGTTCGATCCGAGTCAATCAAAAATAGACGGGCTGGATCTAGCAAAGTCTTACGCAGATCTTGTCCAGGACATTGATTTCGGCGCGAAAGCCATCAACTATTACACCAGAAAAGACAAGAAGAATGAGCAGAAGTAATTCGAGAAGAGCGTACGTGACGGAGGAAAAGAAACTAAGAGCAGACTTGCCGGAGAAGGTGGCGCCCAGTTCGGGCAGAGGTGAAATCAGCAGGTGCAAGATGCCGTAGATCACCAGGAGCCACACCGCGCGTCTGATCCAAGGGTTCACGCGACACATAGTATCCGATTTTCTACGCTGTTAAAAGCATTTCCCGCTGCGGTAGAGCACCCGGTTTCGCCGCTTTTCACGGCGATCTCATCGTGGTCTTTGGTCTTGTATGCCTAAGAATCCAAAGCGCCACCATTGCGCAACCGGTGCAGCGGAATCTAAAACAACCAGAACCGTGCGAATCCCGAAATGGCACGCTTACTCATAACGCAGTGCGATCATGGGATCCACGCGTGTGGCGCGCCGTGCTGGAACGTAAGATGCTCCCGCGGCAATAAGCAACATGGCCGTGGCTGCGCCAATAAGCGTCACGGGATCGCTGGGCTTGATTTCATAAAGCTGATTGGCCAGCACCCGCATGAGCAGGAAAGCTCCGGCAAGGCCAATGGCAGCGCCCAGGCCAGCGAGCCAAAGACCGTGGCCCAGTACCATCAGCAGCATGTTTCCCGGGCGAGCGCCCAGCGCGATGCGAATTCCCATCTCATGTGTGCGCTGCGCAACGGAGTACGAGATCACACCATAAATCCCTATGAGCGTCAGGATCAGACCGGCAGCGGCAAAGGCGCTCAAGATCCAGGTGCGAAAACGATGGTCGGCAATGGATGAAGCAATTACCTCCGTCATGGTTTGGACTTCCCGCAGAGGCTCATCCTTGTCTACGGACCGGAGAGCGTTCCGCAGCAGAGCACTCACGGCTGCCGGGTCAAGAGAGCTGCGCACCATGATCCTGAGTTCGTTACTCCCAACCTGCAAAATGGGGAAATAGATTTCAGGCCGGGGCTTGGCATTGAGCTGGATGTCTCGGGTATCAGCAACTATACCAATGATCTGATAAGAATCTTTGTCGTGCAGACTGAACTTAAAACCTCTGCCCACTGCATCATGCCTCGGGAAAAAGTGTTGCGCCATGGATTCATTAATGATTATTACGTTTGGTGCTCCCTTTTGATCCTGATCGCTGAATTCTCGTCCGCGAAGGATCGGGATCCCCATGGTGGAAAAGAATCCAGGCGAGGTCCATCTCGCCTCCAGATTCGTTTCCTTCTCATTACTGCCCAGGGTCGCCGGATCAAAAGTGGTCAGCGCGGTGCTATGTGCCAGGATGGAGTTATTGCTTAATGCTGCTCCGCTGAACTGCGGCTGTGCGCGCAAAGCATCCAAAAGCTTTCGGGTAAACAGCAGTTGCGCCTCTTCTGATGGATAACGTGTAGCGGAGAGAGTCACCTCCGCTGTCACCATGTGGTCTGTCCGCAATCCGGGATCCACCCGCAGCGTTCGCATCATGCTTTGCACCATGAGAGCTGAGCCGGTAAGCAGCACCAGCGCCAGCGCGACTTCTGTTACAACCAAAGCTGAACGGAGAAAAGGCTGGCGCGTGGAAACTGTGACGCTGTTTTCTTTCATGGTGGCAGTTAAATCAGACCGCGAGGCCGAGATGGCGGGAGCAAGCCCAAAAATCACCGCCGCAAGGGCCGAAATCATGAAGGCAAAAAAGGCGATATGCGGCTCCAGGCGAAGCTCGTCTAACCGCGGGAAATCCACCGGAGCCAGTGCACGAAACGCGTGGATGCCCCAGACCGCCAGCGCCAGGCCAGCGGCCCCTCCCGTCACCGCCAGTAAAAGGCTTTCGAGCAATAGCTGGCGTACCACTCGCCCCCTGCTTGCACCTAAAGCGCTGCGAACGGCAATCTCACGCTGCCGCTGGAGTCCGCGAGAAAGCACCAGATTGCTGACGTTGGCGCACGCGATCAGCAGGAGGAAACCCACGGCAGCAAGCAAAATCATGAGCTCACGTTTATCGCCGCCAAGGTTTGTATCC
>DATFDA010000154.1:0-8539 GCA_035252525.1 Candidatus Angelobacter sp.
TTTGCGGGCTGCTTCGGCGTTGTCGCGAGATTCCTTGTCAGCGTGCAGCAATTGGCCTTTGATGGTCTCGCCCATCTGCTGGTCTGACGCAACCACCACAATGTGTTTGGCATGGTGAGACATGCGCTCCGCCAGCAGGCCGGGGCCGATGGTAAGACCGCCCATGAGCAGTGGCGTAAGAATGGTCATGATCATGAAAGAGCGTGTGCGCACTCTTTCCAGGTACTCGCGGCGGGCAATCAACCAGACGTTATGCATCGTTCTTCCCCACTACTTCAATAAAGATTTCTTCCAGTGAAGGTTCCACCAGCTCAAACTTGCTGATGCGGGAGCGCTGCGCTGCCGCATGCAGCAGTTGCTGCGGATCGGCCCCTGGCGCCAACCGCACCTCCACATAATTCCCGTAATTGTTATAGGAGCCTACAAGCTCCTGCTGCTGCAGGAAGTCACTGTTGCCCTCATATTCAATCTGCACGTTGCTTTTCCCATACTGCGCCTTCACCTGCTTCAACGGACCCTGCAAAACGGAAGTGCCGCGGTTGATCAGGCAGATGGAGTCACATAGTTTCTCCACCTGGTCCATGCGGTGGGTTGAGAACAAAATGGTGCGGCCCTGCTTTTTCAAGTCGAGCATCACATCTTTCAGCAAGCCGGCATTCACCGGATCGAGGCCGAAGAAGGGCTCATCCATGATGATGAAATCAGGATCGTGCAGCAAGGCGGCGATGAACTGGATCTTCTGCTGCATGCCCTTGGAAAGCTCTTCCACTTTCTTGTCGAGCTTTTCAGCAATGTCCAGGCGCTCACACCATGCAACGGCTTTTTTGCGCGCGTCGGCAGCGGCCATGCCGTGCAGTTCGCCGAGGAAAGCAAGCTGGTCCAGCACTTTCATTTTTTTGTAAAGGCCGCGCTCTTCAGGAAGGTAGCCCACCTTGTGCAGGCTCTTCCGTTCAAAAGGCTTGCCGAAGACCCTGATTTCACCTGAATCCGGCGCCGTAATGCCGATCATCATGCGTATGGTGCTGGTCTTGCCTGCGCCGTTGGGGCCAAGCAGCCCGAAGACGGAGCCTTCGGCAATGCTAAACGTCAGGTCGTTGACCGCTACAAATTGGTCATAGGTCTTGCGGACCCGTGCAAGTTCAATGGTTGGCATGGGAAATAAGAGCTCCGGAATGTATTGGCTGGGAGAAGATTTAGGTTACACGATTTCAAGATATTGGTCGATCCAGCGCCGCACCTGGAGCCGCCGCTGGTCAGAAGGATCAAATCGCAGTCCGTAGACTTTTTCCGCCGGCCTTGCCCAGCAGATAAAAGCGCGCACGTCCAGGTTGTCCAGCCCGGGAAGCCGGGCAGAAACTCGTACAGAATCGTTAGAAGAAAGCGGATTCGGGCTGCGCACAGACATGCCGCCGGAACTTACTTCCACCGTCATAACTTTGGCCGTGGTCGCCCCAATGTCCAGCGTGGCTTCCGCAATCACGGGCACGCGCACATAGCGCCGCAGCTCATGGATCACCAGCAGGTGCGTGGCCCGCACCACCTTGAGCACACTCTGCCGGTCCAAGGGCTCGTCAAAAATGGCATTGATGCCGTAATTGGAATAGCGCAGGGCTTCCTGGGTGTTGCGGGCGATGCCGTAAATCACAATGTTCTTGTTGGAACTGGAGCTTCGCGCCGCCTTGAGAAAGGCCTCCGCCTGGGGATCGTACAGGCGCAAAACGCAGGCCTCAAACTTTTGCTTGTTGAACAGGGCAACCGGATCGCCGGGCAATGCAACCACGTGAATGCCGAACTGCCGGAAGCAATCATGCATGAAGGCGTTGCACGCATGGTCAATGTGAATGCTGGCCGCACGAGCAACGATCTTTCCCGGACTGGTTGCCAGCGACGAACTCATGACTTGCCTTTACCTCTCACTTGGTGGCCGAGTATTCCTTTTTTGTGGTGGCGGAAGCAATGCGGTTCCGTCCCGCCTGCTTTGCCGTATAGAGCGCCGCGTCAGCGGCGGCTACAACTTCATCACGCGTAATGCCCTGCGTTGGATAATCCGCAACACCGCAACTGATGCTGACCGAACGGGGCACGCCGGGGAAATGATGCGTCTCAATCTGCCGCCGCAGCTTTTCTGCCACGCGCACGGCGTTTTCACCGGTGGTCTCCGGCACCACAATGGCAAATTCCTCGCCGCCATAACGGCACAACAAATCTGATTTTCGAAGCTGCTGCTTCAGGATGTTAGCCACCAGGCGCAGCACTTCATCCCCCAGCAGATGGCCGAACTCGTCATTGACCCGCTTGAAATTATCAATATCCACCATGATGAGTGACATGCGTCCCTGGAAGCGTCCGGCGCGCTCCAGCTCTTCCACAATGCGCATTTCAAAATAGCGGCGATTGTGGATCCCCGTAAGCCCATCCACATAAGCCAGTTGTTTCATGCGGTCAAAATAGCTGGCGTTCTGGATGGCTGCGGCACAGATATCCGCCACGGACTCAAGCGGCTGCAGATCATCATGCTCGAAGGCGTTCTTGCGGGCGCTGTCCAGCGCCAGCACGCCCAATTTTTCGCCAAAGAAGATCAGCGGAACGCAAAGTTCTGATTGTGTTTCAGCAAATCCGGCAATGTAGCCCTTTACAACCTGGACGTCATTTTCGATCACGCTTCTTCCAGTGCCGAGCGCACGGGCGGCGATTCCGATGCCGGGCTCAAGCTGGGCGCCCAAAGCCAGGTTGGGCGTAAGCCGGCCCTCATGGGCGCGCACGCGCAGCGCGTCGCCTTCCGCCATCAGCACCGCTACGTGGTCGCTGTGGAACCACTCCAGCAGAAGCCGGCATACCACGGTGAGGAGCTCATCCAGATCCAGCACCGCTGTGGTCTGGCGGGCAACGGCGTTGATGGCCTCAAGCTGTTCAGCGCGGCGGCGCTCCAGGGAATAGAGCCGCGCATTCTCCAGCGCCAGCGAGGCCTGGGTGGAGAACAGCGTGAGCAGGTCAATCATCTCCGAATCAAAGAAGTTCAGGTGTTCGCTCTGGAAATCAAGCACGCCCACAACTTCATCCCGCACCATGAGCGGGATGGCCACTTCAGATCCCGTGGTGGAAATTACGTTGAGATAACGGGGGTCTTTTGAAACGTCAGGGGAATAAATTGGACGCTTGAGCTGGGCGGCATGTCCGCTGAGGCCCTTGCCCAATGGGATTCGCAGCCCCTCAACTCCCATATAGCCGAGATGAGCGCGGATATAAAGCTCAGATTTGTTCTTATCGAGCAGCAGGACAGCCCCATTTTGAAGCTGAAAATAATCGCGGATGATGCTGAGGATCTGGTTTAAGACTTCATCCAGGTCAAACGTAGACAGGATCGCCTGGCTGGCGTCATACAAAATGGCGATCTTTTGCATTGATTCAAGCAATGAACCGGTGTCTCCGTATTGACAGTCAAAACCATGCGGGCTCCCGGGACGCGAAACAGCGTCGGCGCTCCAGAGGGGGTGAGAGCTCGGCCAGTGGCGTTGTATTATCTGAAATTTTACAGCGGATTATAGGCACACGGAAGTAGGTGGCTACGCACGAAAGTGCCTAGTGCCTGGACGCGAAAAAGGACAATAGCAGGTTATAAAGGACTACACAGAGCCAGAAATCCAGCACCAATCCTAAGTCAATGCGAAATGCCGTGTGCCGGGCGTTGCTGGGCAAAAAACGCTCGAAGGCGAGATAAGTCAGGTTTCCGGCGATCACCGCAACCAAAGCCAGCCAGAAGCGGCGCCAGAACGGCTTCTGACATCATCGGCGCAATAGATCCACCGGCTCCTTTATATCGGTGACGCGGAAGTAGCGGGCCAGCGAAGGATGCTTCTTCGCTACTGCCTCATAGATTGCGTACGCGACAGAACGATAGGAGAAGTGTCCGGCGGGGCCGCTGCGCAGTTCAGAGATATAGAGCGCTTCAGCAAAGTCCATTTTGAACAAGGTACGCTTGCGAAACGCCATCGGCAGAAGGTAAAGCGCCGCTTCACTGCACCCGGCGTGGTTGAGATGGCTTTGTGCGTCAATGACCCGCTGCATGGCGGACTCATAGCGCTGCTTGAGCCCGGCTGTGACCAGATCTTCAGGCGTATCGTAGCCATGGAGAGCCGTGAAACCCTGCTCGATTTGAGTGCAGCGGCGATGGCGGTGCATGTCCCGGAAGCCGCCAATGTCCATCAAGATGTCAAAACAGAAGCCCTGGCCGGAGTGAAATGAGCGCAAAAGCTCGTCGTGTGGGCCGCGATGGCGCAGACCCATATCAATGATTTCATCGCGCTGAGCGGCGGGCATGGACTCTACCCGCTCCCGCACCTGACGGTAAGGATAGTGGCAGGCGGAATAGAGCAGGGTGGCCGCCAGTTCGACCTCCACCGGCCCGTCTTCTATTAAGTCCACCAGCGGGGCGTCAGCTATAGGAGCGCCCTGCATGAGTTCGGCGGCAGCGTGGGCCAATTCCTCGCGCGTCTTGATCTCATAGTCGTTGCGGTTGGCGTACTTCACCAGCGTGGGCGCAACTTTCACCGGACGCAGTAATTGCTGCTCTGCGCGCGCGCCGATTTCCGGATTGGCCTGTTTGATTTCGTCCACCAGCGTGCGCAGCCACTCAGACTGCGCGTTGTAGGCAGGCTGCCGGGCGGCTTGCTTCAGCAGTTCGCCGAGATGGCGGACTTCGGGATACGGACTCGAGAGCAGGCGCGCGATCTGGGTTTCCAGCGTGCGCGCATTCACAATCTGACCGAGGGAAGTATTGGTGGCCAGCGGAAGCAGATAGCGGGCGACGTCGAACGCCCGTGCGCGTAAGGTACGCGTATACGCATCTTCCGGCATTTCAGCCGGCCGGGGAACCTTACTGGTGTAGTAGGCCAGCATTTCCCGGGTCAAGGATTCATATTCGGCAAAGAGGAAATCTGCGGTCGCCGTGTATTGCTTGCGTAATTCTTCCTGCTGCGCCCCGGTTCCGAACTCAGGCACGTAATAGCCGCTCTTTTTAAAATTCTGGTAGCGGGTGGAGCGCTCCTGCCCGTCCCAACGCTGCTCATCCACCAGCACGATTGCGGCAAGGATGGAAAGCTTTTCCACCGCCAGCGCGATGTGCGCCAGATCAGCAATGGAGCGGTGGCCATATTGGAAATAGAAGGTATTCAGGAATTGCTCGGCCTTTTGCTCGCTGATCTCCTTGAGCGATTCCTTCATGGAGAGCGCGGAACGCGAATATTTGGCCATGGCATAGGCCTGCACCTCAGGATCAACGCCGTGTACAGCAAAGACGTTGACCTGCGGGCCGGAGTTCACGCCGTTCCTGTTCTCTTGCTCGTTCGGCTTGGCTGGGGCGAGAGTTGAGTCAGACATGGTGCTCTTGCGATTCTATTCCATCCGCAAATCTCAAATTTAAGATTTGAAACTTAAAATTTGTGAACCTCCGATTTTTCTGCGCGCCGTAAGACAAGGCTCGCTCTGCTATCCTGAAATTTGCTCCGTCATGCCGCCCATCATCAATGCCCAGGACATCAGCAAGCGCTTTGGAGCGGCGCCGCTTTTTGAGCGGATCCGATTCACGGTTTCTGAAGGCGATCGCATTGGCGTGATCGGGCCAAACGGCTCCGGGAAGTCAACCTTGTTGCGCATCCTTGCGGGCGAGATGGAGCCAGATTCCGGTGAGGTGGCCACGCGCAAACGCACGCGGCTGGCGTACGTGGAGCAGCAATCTGAGTTCGCGGCCGGAGATACAGTCCGGTTGGTGATTGAGCGCGCGCTGCTACGGGCGGGAGTTCCGCCTGAGGAGCGCGAAGGCAGGCTGGTGGAGTCACTGGGGCGGGCGGGATTCGTCCCTGCAAAAACCGCCGCCGATTCACTCCCCAGCGACAAGCCTTCCGCGTCTGTCACATTCAACATCGCCGCAGCTTCCCTTTCCGGCGGGTGGCGCAAGCGCCTAGCCATTGTGGAAGCGCTGGTGCAGCAACCGGACGTTCTGCTGCTGGACGAGCCCACCAACCATCTTGATCTTGAGGGCATTGAGTGGCTGGAAGAGTTGCTGGCTTCCGCGAGCTTTGCCTGCGTGGTGGTGAGCCACGATCGCTATTTCCTGGAGAACGTGGCAACGGAGATGGTGGAGCTGAGCCGCGCGTATCCTGACGGCTTGCTGATGGTTGCGGGCAACTACACGGCGTTTCTGGAGAAAAAAGAAGAATTTCTGCGCGCACAAGAGCGGCATCAGGACGCATTGGAGAACCGTGTGCGTCGCGAGATTGAATGGCTGCGGCGCGGAGCCAAAGCGCGCACGCGCAAGGCCAAGGCACGCATCGACAAAGCCAATGAGCTGATCAGCGAGCTGGGCGATCTCAACGCCCGCACGCGCACGGCGACGGCTGACATTGATTTTTCCGCTACGGAGCGCAAGACCAGGCGGCTGATTGAACTGGACGGCGTGAGCTATCAGATCGGCGGGAGAACGTTGTTCAGCGACTTAAATTTCCTGCTGACTGCGGGCAAGCGCGTGGGGCTGGTTGGACCGAATGGCAGTGGAAAGACTACGCTTCTTCGGCTGCTCAGAGGCGATCTGGAGCCCAGTTCCGGCGAGATTCGCCGCGCCGATTTTCTGCGTATTGTGTACTTTGACCAGAACCGGCCGCTGCCGCAGGACGTTACGCTGCGGCGGGCGCTTGCACCGGAAAGCGATTCTGTGGTCTACCAGGAGCGCGTGATCCATGTGGCGGGATGGGCTTCACGCTTTCTGTTTACCAGTGAGCAGTTGAACCAACCGGTCTCGCGGCTCTCCGGAGGCGAGCGCGCGCGGGTGCTCATCGCACAGCTCATGCTTCAGCCCGCGGACGTTTTGCTGCTGGACGAGCCGACCAACGATCTCGACATCCCGACGCTGGAAATCCTGGAAGAAAGCCTGCTGGAATTTCCGGGAGCGCTGGTGCTGGTGACTCATGACCGCTACATGCTGGACCGTGTTTCCGGCGTGGTGCTGGGACTGGATGGCATGGGAGGATCGGGCGTGTTTGCGGATTACTCGCAGTGGGAAGCATGGATGGAAGAGCAAACGGCGGGTAACCACAAAGGGCACGAAGGAGAAGCGGAGGTGAGGCGATCTGGTGATGGCAATGTGCCATCGCGAGCGCAATCCAGTGAAGCTGCAAAAAAGAAACTTTCCTACATGGATGCGCGCGAGTATTCGACCATTGAGCAGCGCATTGCCGAGGCGGAAGAAATCCTGCAGCAGAAGAAGGCGGCGGCGGAAGATCCGGCCATCGCCAGCGATGCAGCGCGCCTGCTGCAAGCGCATGCGGAACTGGAAGAGGCGCAGAAGAAAGTTGATGAGCTATACGCGCGGTGGGCGGAGCTGGAAGGCAAAATCAGCTAAGAATCTTTACCGCGGATACACGCGGATGAGCGCGGATCAAAAAAAGCAGAAACTTCTTACCACTGATAAGACTGATAAACACTGATCAAGGCAGACTATTGGGACTATTGGGACTATTGGGACTGCTGGGACTATCGGGAATATTGGAACTAATAGCTAAAAGCTAACGGCTTGCGGCTAAACGCTTGCTGCTGCCACCGCTTCAGGAAAGCACGATCGCAGACATTCGAGGTCGAAGGGCTTTAATCCGGAGAATTCGAATCCGTGGCGGAAGCCGCGAGCGTAACGGACGTCGGCTGTCAGCAGCAGAGTGGGTTTGCCGAGCCCAGTGCTGAATTCGAGCGAGACTGTCATGCCGCGCTCAAGTGAGCCGGAGATCACCGCGCCCAGACCCATTTCACTCAGGTCAATGATGCGGCCGTAGAGAATAAGTTCTTCGCCGGCGCCGTTGTCGCCTGCGCCCGGTTGCGCCTTGATTTTCAAGCGCTGGTCAAAAGGATATCGTGGGGCCCTGCGCTGCTCGCGCTGTCCTGCCTGCTCGTCTGCGGAAGCCGGCCGGAGCACTTCCAGCGCAGCCAACATGCCAATCTGTCCGGAGAGCTGGCGGCGGAAGCGCGAAATTCGAATCTGCTGGTGGACCACAAAGACGTTGAAGATCAGAATGGTGACAAACAATCCGGGAACGGCCAGGTCCCATTGATAGCGGGTGAAAAGGTCTTTGCGCGGGCCAGGAAGTGAAAGCGAGAAGACGCCCAGGCTGAGCAGAAGCATGATGAAGAGGGCGGTTGCCCATCGCCACCATTCCTGACGCTCCAGCCGTTCCAGGCCGGCCTGGATTTCCCGCATGCTTGTGCCGGAAGCTTTCTCTTTTGATTGCATGCTCACCCTGTGCACGCGGCGGTGTTTCTGCCGCTGGATTTGTTGATTGCACATTATTATGAGCGGATTTCCTGATAAACGAAGATGACTTAAGGAGCGGGACGTTACGGTGGTACCCGGGGACCCACACCTACCACGGAGTCCTCATGACCATCAGCGGTCCCAAACGAGCATGAAAATGGGGTAGCTTTGGAACAGCGTGGTTGGACCGAAGAGGTTGACGTGCCTTGGTGCGGAAGAGCCCGCCACGGAGTCGAACCCGGACGT
>DATFDA010000155.1:0-2443 GCA_035252525.1 Candidatus Angelobacter sp.
GCCAGCGTCTTGGTGATCTCGTCGGCAATGGCCAGCAGCTCCGGCATGGGATGAAATGGCCTTCCCAGATAATCTGTATCTAATCCGGCAATGATGATGCGCTTGCCCATATCTGCCAGCCGCACCACAAATTCCACTACGCCCTCGCCCAGGAACTGCGCTTCGTCAATGCCGATTACTTCCGTCCTCAGGTCCAGCTTGGCCTCCACCTCCGCCGCGCTGCTCACGCCAACGGAATGAATGCGTGTGGAGTTGTGCGAGACAATATGGTCGCTTGAGTAGCGTTCGTCAATCGCCGGCTTAAAGATCTGCACCCGCTGCCGCGCGATCTCCGCCCGCCGCAGCCGCCGGATCAGCTCTTCACTCTTGCCGCTGAACATGGGCCCACAGACCACTTCTATCCAGCCAAGATTTCCCCGCATTGCATTCATGTGCAGCGTCCCCAGGTAAATCAGATTTCTGTTTCTGCTACCGCTTCCGGCGCCAGCTTCTTTTGAGCAAATTGGCAAAAGTCTTCAAGACTCTCGAACACTTCCGTCGCGCAACCCAGCAGCCAGCCACTCACCTGGTCCACCGGAACCGCACAGATGAGATAAACGGGAATCCCTAGCCGATGCGCGAATGTCAGCTCGCCCTGCGTTCCCGCGCCGCGTCCCGCGTGCTCATCCCAGTAGCAAACAATGGCATCGCACTCATGCTCAATCAGGTCCAGATCATACGCAATGATCTTGCGCACTGTCTGCTGGAACCTGCCCAGGTCCGTCTTCTTCCACGACCTGAATTCGCGCACTTCCGTATCGGTCAGGTTCTTTTGTTCGTCTTCGGCGGGATCGTAGACCTCGTGCCCCAGGCACTGAAGCACCGGCCTGATCTGCGCCCGCCACGCCTTTCCCAAATCAGGCGCGTACTCAATGGAACCAGCCAGATAGAAGAGCATGCCTCATGGATTGTCGGCGATGCCTGCTTTGCCGTCAACGCAGATTTCAGCCGGTTTCTGCCTTGTTTTCCAGAACCTGTGCACAGCTTTTCCGCAGAAATAAAAAGGGCCGCGCATCTGGCACGGCCCAAACTGCAAACTCAATAGATTTCTTGCTAAAAGTTACTCTGCCTTGCCTTCCTGCTGCGGATTGGTAATGGCAATCGTCTCGCCCACGTCACCGACTTTGAAGCGGGCAAAGCGGCGGACAGAGATGTTCTCGCCCAGCTTGCCGATTTTGCTCGCGATAAGCTGGTGCACCGTGATGCCGGGCTCCTTCACAAACGGCTGGTCGAGCAGGCAGACTTCCTCATAAAACTTGGTCATCTTGCCTTCCACAATCTTCTCCACCACCTGTGCCGGCTTGCCGGTTGCGGCTGCCTGCGCGCGATAAATTTCCTTCTCTTTCTCGTAAGCCTCGGGCGTCACGTCTTCCTTGCGCACGAACTTCGGATCAGCCGCCGCAATGTGCATGGCGATGTCCTTGATCAGGTCCTTGAAATCTTCTGTGCGGGCCACAAAGTCGCTCTCGCAGTTCACTTCCACCAGAACGCCGATCTTGCCGCCGGCATGGATGTAGCTGGCCACCGATCCTTCGCTGGTCACGCGCGCCGCCTTCTTCGCAGCCGTGGAAAGCCCCTTCTTTCGCAGCCAGACCAGGGCCTGCTCCACGTCCCCTTTGCTCTCCGTGAGGGCGTTCTTGCAGTCCATCATGGGAGCGCCGCTGCGCTCACGAAGTTCCTTTACCTGGGCTGCCGAAATGTTCGGCTTCTTTCCGTCATTTTCGCCTGGCGCTGCGGTCGTGCTCATAATTCCTTCCGTTTTCATGAAAAATCCTTATACAAAGCTTGCCCCGCGAAGATCTGTTTCGCGGGGACAATATATGTTGTTTGCGAAACCCTGGTTTGAGGAGTTGACCCTACTGGCCTTTTGCGACCGCGTCCACCGCCGGTGTCTCGGTCTCTCCCGTCTCTGATTCAGGAGCCTTGCGCACCTTGCCGCCGAGCACCTCTTCCATGTTGAGCTCTTCCTCTTCCATCAGGTCGGCAGAAGTTGGGACATGAGCAGTCTCGGCCGGTGCGGGCTGCGCCATCGCGCTGGCTATCTCTTCCGTCTGCTTGTCCGTAGCGGCCTGTGCGCCCTCGGCAATGGAGTCGGCGACTTTTGACGCAAACAGCCGGATCGCCCTCAGCGCGTCATCATTGCCCGGGATCACCCAGTCAACTTCCGTGGGATCGCAGTTGGTATCCACCACCGCGACCACCGGAATGCCCAGCTTGCGGGCTTCCTTCACCGCAATGGCTTCCTTGTTCGAGTCGATGACAAAAATGAGATCAGGCAGCCGGCTCATGTTCTTGATGCCCGCCAGGTTCGCCTGCAGATGCTTGCGCTCGCGCTCCAGCTTGATAACTTCTTTTTTTGGCAGCAGCTCGTAACGGCCATCCGTGGCCATCTCGTCAAGGTCTT
>DATFDA010000156.1:0-4775 GCA_035252525.1 Candidatus Angelobacter sp.
TTCTGCGCTTTTATCACGGCGCCGGAAGGCTCGACTGAGCCACTGGAAAAACGCCAAGGGCTGTTCCCTTGTTTTTCTGAATACATCAGCTATTACAGAAGTCTTCCGGAAAACCAGGAGCCTATGGACGTCGCCGCAGCAGTGGCGGCCTCTCCGTTTATGTCGCGCGAGGCAGGGAGAGATGGATGAAATTCATCCCTACAGTTTTAGTCAGGAAGGTGCCTTGAGCTACTCTGCTGCCTTAATCGGACCCTGAAACCATCCTCTCCTGCTCTGGTAAAGCTGCCTTTTCACTCACAGGCGGCTTGGCCTCAGCCTGTTCTTCAGATTGCCGCCGGCGGGTGCGCCGGTATTGCCACTCAAACCAGGCTGCCGCAGCAGAAATCGCAATGGTAGTCCACCACACGCAAACTCGGATGAGTCAAAACCCGTCTTGAGTTTTCCAGACTCAGGCTGCCGCATGATTGTTAGCAAAATGCAGCACTAAGCAGAGTTCCTGCTGTTCATGGCTGAGTGACCAACAATGGAGTATCACTTTTCTAAGTAGCAGGTTTCTGCTGCTCTCTCCTGATCGCCTCCTTCAATTTCGCATGTGCCTCTTGCGGGAAGCGGTAGCGTATCCACTGCTCCAGGTATCCTTCTGCGCCCCATTCATCCAGCAGGGCGTCGAGCGCCCGGTCCACCTCTGAACAGAAATGCATGAAGTCGTCTTCGGCCGCAAAGAGCTCCTCCGCCGGATGGTCCCTGCACGCCTTCACGCTCAGCCTGGTCCCATCCGGGCGAAACTTCCATTCAATGGTGGCCGGCTCCTCTTCCCAGTAGCATTGGGCCGTTGTTCCGGCAAACAGGCGCAGCAATGCATCCACAAAATCCTCCGGCGCGTCGCGGATGTACGAAGCCCGGATGGTCGTTTCGCTTTGTTCGTTGGCGAGGGTTGCATTAGCCCATCCCGGCCCATCCAGCCGATACTTGAAGGTAATCATGCACCCAGCCTTGAAAGCAGCAATTTGAATCTCCGCGCAGTGACAGAATTAACTCAGGATAGCGCTAACAATACACCCAGGATAAGAAATGATTGCTCGCTGGAATGGTTTTGCAGCGCAATGAATATTTCTCTTGGACAGAGGTGCAGATTCAACCCTTGCCGGATTCTCCACTCCTCAAGGGACGGCGACGATGCTTTGCGGCGTGTCGCTGGTGGGTTGTGGAGCCTGAGAAGCCTGGGTCAGGCCTCCAGTCGCCGGATCAATGGCAAATGTGATTAACGATGAGCCCTGCGTGATGTAAGCAAATTTCCCTGAGCCATCCACAGTCACGGAAGCCGCGTTGTTTACAACCGCGTTGGGAACTGATGTGAGCGTGCTTGCTATGGGATCAAAGGTGAAGCCCAGAACCGTATTCGCGGTGTTCTGAAAGTTGACGTAAAGATGTTTTCCGTCCGGCGTGAGAGCGAACCCTGTTGCTGCGGGCTGAGTCGCAAACGGGGAGCCAGCCACCGGTGCGAGTGTTCCGGTAGCGCTGACATTGAAGATGCCGATGCTGCCCTGATTGAGCACGTACAAAAGTTTGCCGTCCGGGCTGACCGCCAGTTGGCCGGCCACGCCGGGCGCTGAACCACCGGTTGGGATGGGCGATTGGACTACGGCTAGATTGCCGTTTGAATCAACGGAAAGGGTTTCAACGTCAGTATTGCCGGAATTGAACAGGAACCGCCCATCAGGGCTGAAGGCTGAAAAGTTTCCCAGCGAAGGAGCGGTCGAAGTGGAGACTTTGGCGAGAAGGCCGCTGGCCGGGCTGATGGAATAAACATCAAACAATCCCGCATTCGGCTGAAACAGCAAAGTGCCCGCAGGATTGATAGCCAGCAGGCCTGACTGTACCGCGGGAAAAATCAGCGGGCTTCCTGTTATCGGCGTAAGCACGCCCGTTTGCTGATTGATTGCCATCTCGGCAATTCCGGGGTTCCCAAGCGTGATTCCAAAAGAGGATGCTCCGAGATTGAGCGAATACAGAAAGTGACCAGTAGGATCTGCAATCAGTTGAGGGACAATGTTCTGTCCCAGACCAGCATTGTTAAATGGCGCAAGTGGCGTGACCTTGCCCGAGGTGCTGTTGATGGTTCCGCCCTCATAACCTATATCAGTCTCAAAAACCGTGATGCCATAAATGAAACGGCTGGCGGTGGCGCCCGCCGGCGTGGGACTTGGGCTGGCGCTGGGAGTCGGGCTCGGACTAGGCGTTGGCTGGACGGTTCCGCCGCCGTTCAGGCTTCCGCATCCAACAAAAACTGTTAGGCCGATACAGAGACAAACGACGACAAGGAAAGGAGCCTGACTTCGCACAACATACCACCCTATTGCAGAACTGCTGCTTCAGGTAGATGCCCAGAGCTGGTGCGGGGTTCGCCTTGGGATTCACGTCATTTGTAACAAGGATGAGTAGTGCGGGCTGGGAAGATGAAAGTTACAACTCATACACTTTCACACGCGTGGCCTCCTTGGTTTTCGAGCTGGTCATTCATTTTTCTCCTTTCTTCAGCTCTAATGATCAGCGAGAATCGTCATCCCTGAACTGCATCCGAAAAGCTACTACGTTCCACGGTTCCGCAGCTCGAGATGACGATGGTTAGTTCAGGAGAAATCAGCCTTCCTGAAAATTGGGCTTTACTTCCCTCAAGAATTTGGGGTTAGCAACCGACCCGGTAACTTCTCAGCAACCTGCCTCGAAGGGGCGGCTGTCTCCATCAGGAGAAGGCGCGGAGGTGCACAGGGAAAACGTGATAAACCCGCCGCTTATCATATCCATTTCAGGCTGCGTCAGTTCGCGGGCGTTGGTACGGCTAAGGACTCTGTTTTGATCGTTCATTGGTTTCTCCTTTCTTCTCTTTGAGCTTCAGTAACACAGATTTGCCTGCTTTGAACAAAGCGCCGGCATCAAGCAATGCCTGAAGCTCGAGCAAATTCTATCGCCGAACAGAGAAACAGAACCGCGTGAGGTGGATTAGTTGTGTTTTTGGAACTATGCTGTTCTGGAGACTGGCTGTGGAGTTTTCTCTCCCAGAAACATCTTGATCTTCTCCAGCAACGTGGGGAAGAGGTCTTCTTTCTGAAGGCACGCGACAACGTCTTTGCCGCCGTCCACCGGGCCATACCCAGTAACGATAATCACCGGGACTTCCGGATGTTTTTCATGCACCTTGCGCGCCAGTTCTACGCCATTCATGCCTTCCATGCGGAAGTCAGTGACAAGAATGTCAAAATCCTCTTCGTCGAACTTGCGCAGTGCATCCTGGCCATTGTAGGCGCTCACCGCGCGGTAGCCCTGCATTTCCAGAATCTCGCAGCTCAAACGCGCCAACACTTCATGGTCATCGACAAACAGGATGGCTCTCATGAAACCTCCTCTGAGGTACGGGTAGAACGGTTGCTGCCGAGAGGCCGTGGGCAGATGGATCCAGCCTCCCTCTTTGGTTTCCAGCCAAGCCAGAAAAGATGCCTGAACTGGCGCTAATTTTACTCCTTCCAGCAAGACAAACGGCCAATTCTTGCATCCCTGGCGTGAAAAGACGCTTAATCGCCGGTTGGAGGCAGATAAAGCGCCGGTACGTCACTGCTGTGGACCAACTGGTTGAAAGCGGGGACGTCCGTGGCCATGATCTGCTTCCAGGCAGCCAATTGCTGGTCAAGCTTGCCGCGCAGCATTTTGAAAACTTCGTATTGCTGCGCGCTGGGAGCGCTATCGCCCGCCTGAACAATGCCTGCCAGGCTATCCAGTTGCTCATTCAACATGTTGGGGAAAGCCAGGTTGGCCTCTGAGCCTTTCATGTTCACCTGAATCAGCTCCTCTTCCACGGGGGCCATTTTCTTATCCAGAACACCGGCCTGTTCAACCAGCGCTTTAAGCTTGGAATCTTCGTCAAAGCGGGTCTGAATGCCTTTGAGTTCTAACCGCATGGTCCGTATCTGGTTCACAGCCGTATGCAAATCCTGATTGGCGTCGCGCACCTGCATGGCCAGCTCGAACTGCTTTTGCAGGTCCTGGGGAGTTACGTTCTTCACCCGCGGATCCAGGACAATCTGCAAAGGCTGGCTTTGGCTCTGATTACCTATTGTCAGTTTGACGGTGTAGTCACCTGGCAGAGCAATTGGGCCTTGCGGACCCTGATCACTATAGAACGCGCCGGGGATGCGTACAGGCGCTTCCCAACGCAGATTCCAGGCATAGCGGTTCATGCCCGCAGAAGCCGGGATGGTGGTAACTTCTTTAACCTGGTCCGGCCACTCCGGAGGTTGTTCAACGCCCTTCTTTTCCTTACTGGAAAGACTGCGAACGAGTTTCCCGGCTTTGTCAAAAATTTCAAGCTTTACTTCATCTCTTGGAGTGTTCTTGAAGTAGTAGCTAATGATTGCTCCTGCCGGCGGATCGTCTCCAACCGGTCCGCGGCGGTCCACCTGGTCTGGGTAGTGCAGCCTGAGCGCATTTTCCGGCTTAAACAGGATCATGTCACTGTTTGCCGATCCGGCATCGACCTGACGCAGTGGCGTGATATCGTCCAGGACCCAAAACGAACGTCCGTGGGTGGCCGCAATCAGATCATCGCCGTGAATTGCCAGATCATGTACGGGAACGGTGGGGAGGTTCAATTTCAGAGGCTGCCAGTGTCCGCCATCATCGATGGAGAAGTACACGCCAAGTTCTGTTCCGGCGAACAGCAGCCCTTTGCGTTTGAGATCCTCGCGCACAGAGCGAACGTAAGCGCCTTCGGGAATTCCGTT
>DATFDA010000157.1:0-3568 GCA_035252525.1 Candidatus Angelobacter sp.
AATCTTCCACCGCTTACGGAAGATGAAGTCCGTTTCCTCAGCCAGGTCAGGCGCTATTCTTCCAACTTGAATGACAGTGACCGCAAGCTGGTGCTGGCCATGGTGAAGAAGATGGCGGCTGGGCGCTGACGCGAGCAGTCAAGCATTCAGCCAATAAGCTTTTGCCGAAGTCCCGAGCATAGCGAGGGATCGCTATAGTCACAACGGAACTTAAGGCTTATGTCGCGCAAATTTCAATGCGGATATAGACAGGGAAGAGTTCAGCCCGACAGAACATCGCGGCTATAGGGATCCCTCGCTCCGCTCGGGATTTCAGAAAAAAGCCAGTGCTCCGCCAAACTGTTACGCCGCTTTGCTCACTTCACTCAGCGCCAGCACTGCCAATTCCAGGCGATCACGGGCGCCAGTCTTGGTGAAGATGCTCTGCAGGTGGCGCTTGACCGTGTTCTCGCTGATGGAGAGTTCCTGGCCGATATCCTTATTCTTCATTCCCCGGGCCACATAGAAAGCAATCTGGCGTTCGCGCTCGGAGAGACGGGCGAGGGTATTGGCGGAGGCGCGGGATTCAGCGCTCATGGTGGTTAGCACCTGCTGGGCAAGCTCGTCAGAAAATGCGAGTTCTCCGTTGAATACGGTGCGAATGGCGGCAAACAGCTTTTCCGGGCCATCGCTTTTCAGCACCAGTCCCCGGGCGCCGAGTTTGACGGCCTGAGCGTAGTCCAGTTCGCTGTCTGACCCGGTGAGGACCACAGCGGCCACGCGGCTGCCGGCCCGGTCAAGCGTGCGCAGGACTTCAAAACCGTCGCCTTGCGGCATAAACAGGTCCAGCACCAGCACATCAGGATGCACTTCCTGCACCTGGGCCAGGGCCTCCTGTCCGTTTGCGGCACGGGCTTCCACCGTAAAATCTTCTTCCGTCGCCAACAACGATGCGAGCGACTCGCGCAGAACGGCATGGTCGTCTGCAATAACTATCCGGATTTGATTTTTGGACACAGTCTTACCCGTCATAACCCGTTATATGATGCAAAACCAAAGCACAACTCTGCCTGTACTTTGGGAACTCTTAACCGGCATCTCTTCTGTGGTATATTTCGCCTAATCTGCTCCCCAAAAAGCGCGACCCCGGAAAGGTACTCTGCTTTGACCATTGATGAAGAACTCTCGGTGCTGGAAGACCATGTGCGCCGGTTGAAGATTGAGTACGACATTTATTTCGGCGGCGGCTCCAAAAAGCCTCCGGCTGACGTCGAGTGGAAAGTCAAGAACCTGCTGAAAAAGTACTCTGATGGCAACCGGATGAATTATACCCAGCGCTTCCGGTACAGCACCATCCAGCAGCGGTACGCTCTGTATAACGCCTTGTGGCAGCAGAAGTTGCAGATTAAGGAAGAAGGCTACCGCCGGCCTCAGGATGCCCATCTCGGCATTCAGGGCCTGCGCGATCACGAGCAGCACGAGGCGGAAAAGGCCATTAAGCACCATGGCGCAGTCCTGGAAGAGGACAAGGCCTTCAGTATCGCCTGCGCTGATCCCAGGGCGGAAAGCAAGAATGTGGAAGCTTTATTCAGCGCTTTGTCGCAGGCGCGCACCAAAGCCGGAGAAAAAGGCTCAGCCAACCTCGATTCCTTCAAGAAGTTCGTGCAGCAGAAGACCACGGAAATTCGCAAACAATACGGCTGCCAGGCTGTGGAGTACTCGATTGAAATGCAGGGCGGCAAAGTGAAGCTGAAGGCAAAGCCAAAAACGTGAATGGTAGTTGGTACTTGGCGCGATTGCCCTTAGAGATTCAACGGGTCATCCAAACGTGCCTGAGCCAAATACCAATTAGCAACTACCAAGAGCCGGTCTCACGTTTGAACTCCCTTTCCTGCGCCTGTTAACGTATCTTCTTCCACTCTTTTGAAGAGGATTCGAATGCCCAAAATTCAGCGTGCTATTTTGAGCGTTACCGATAAAGCCGGAATCGTTGACTTTGCCCAAAAATTGTCAGGTATGAACGTGGAGCTGTTTTCGACTGGAGGCACTGCAAAACTTCTGCGCGATTCCGGCGTGACGGTGAAGGACATCTCCGAACTCACCGGGCTTCCGGAGATGATGGATGGGCGGGTGAAGACGCTTCATCCCAAAGTCCACGGCGGCATTCTGCATGTGCGTTCAAATGCGGCGCACGTGGCTGCGGCGCGCGAGCATGGGATTCAACCCATTGACATGGTGGTTGTGAATCTTTACGCGTTTGAAAAAACGGCAGCCAAGCCGGGCGTGAGCTTTGATGATCTGATTGAGAACATTGATATCGGCGGGCCATCCATGGTGCGCTCGGCGGCCAAGAATTTTCGCGATGTCGCCATTGTGACGTCGCCTGGCGACTACGGGGCGATTGCGCAAGAAATGTCGCAGTCAGGAGGCGAACTGGGGCTGGCGACCCGCTGGCGCCTGGCCCAGAAAGCCTTTGCCACCACGGCTGCGTACGACAGCGCCATCTCATCAACCCTTGCTACTATTTCGCTGGACGGGGCGGGCAGGGAATTCCAGATTCCGCAAGCCGAGAGTGCCTTTCCCGCGAATTTGCGCTTCTCCTTTAATAAGGCGATGGACCTGCGCTATGGTGAGAATCCGCACCAGCGCGCGGCCATGTATTCTGACGGTTCGTCCGACGGCCTGGCGAATAGCCGGCAACTTCAGGGTAAAGAGCTTTCCTACAATAATATTGTTGATTTACAGGCGGCATGGGACCTGGCCCAGGACTTTGATGAGATAGCCTGCGCCATCATCAAACACACCAATCCGGCGGGCGCAGCCACCGGCGCAACTCTTCGCGAGGCGTACGTGCGAGCGCTGAAAACAGATCCGGTATCCGCTTATGGCGGCGTTATCGGTGTGAACCGGGTGCTGGATGGTGCAACGGCAGAAGAAATGGCCAAGTTGTTTGTAGAGGCGATTGCGGCTCCAGGATTTGACGCGCAGGCACTGGCCCGGTTCGGAGCGAAGAAAAATTTGCGACTGGTGGAAGTCAAAGCAATCCAACCGAAATACGCTCTGAAGGCGGTTTCCGGCGGCATGCTGGTACAGGATCCCGATGTGCGGCCGCTGAGCAGCAGCGACCTGAAGGTGGTTTCCAAGCGCAAGCCTACTGACGAGGAAATGCGGGCGCTGATGTTCGCCTGGAAGGTCTGCAAGCATGTGAAATCGAATGCGATTGTTTATGCCCGTGAAGGCCAGACCGTGGGAGTGGGTGCGGGACAAATGTCGCGCGTAGATTCGTGCAAGATCGGAGCCATGAAAGCGATCTTACCTTTGCAGGGAACAGTAGCGGCGTCTGACGCATTTTTTCCCTTTCCTGATGGAGTGGAGGAGATAGCTAAAGCAGGCGCCACGGCAGTGATCCAGCCCGGCGGATCAATGCGCGATCAGGAGGTAATTGACGCGGCCGACCGGCTTGGGCTGGCCATGGTGCTCACCGGAATACGTCACTTCCGTCACTAATGAAGAAATGTTTAGTTTCTGCCAAATCCCGGCTTTAGGGTCTAAAATTGGCTCAGGATGTTTACAGCCTCCGCCGGGCGCT
>DATFDA010000158.1:0-4596 GCA_035252525.1 Candidatus Angelobacter sp.
TTTCAGTAAAATCGCGGCCATGATCTCTCGTCGTGCACTTTTTAAGACCGCGGCAGTGGGCGCCGCGGCGGCCGCCACGTCCTCATTCCCCACTGATCTTTTTTCCTGGACCGAACCTCAGCGCGTTTTTCAGCCCGGGGGTCCCATACTTCTCAACAGCAATGAGAACGCTTACGGCCCCCTGCCGAGTGTGTTGCGGGTGCCCAATCCTTTCATGAACGCAAACCGCTATCCTGATCACAGCGTGGATCTCTTGAAGCAAGCTTTGGCCAGGCAGCACAAAGTTGGCGCCGATCAGGTGGTCCTGGGCTGCGGTTCAACGGAGATCCTGCGCATGGCAGCGGCTGCATTTACCGGGCCGGCCCGCAAAATGGTGACGGCAACGCCCACCTTTGAAGCCATTGGCTCCTATGCCGAAGCAGGCAAAGCCACTGTCATCAAGGTGCCGCTGGTAATTGAGAGCTTCGCCCATAATGTGCCGGCCATGGCCAGAGAAGCAGCCAAAGGCGGAGGACTGGTCTACATCTGCAATCCCAACAATCCCACCGGAAGCCTCACTCCGCGCCGGACCTTGGAAAATTTCATTCGCGATCTGCCCAAAAACGTTTATGTGCTCATTGATGAGGCTTATCACGATTTTGTGCCGGTCTCGGCAGATTACATCTCTTTTCTGGATACTCCAGTCAACGATGATCGCGTGATCGTGGCGCGCACCTTCTCAAAGATTTATGGCATGGCCGGCCTGCGCCTTGGCTACGGGATCGCTTCCCCGCAAACGGCCAAGCTGCTCTCACAGCAAAAGCTCGATGACAGCGCCAATGAGTTCGCATTGCGTTGTGCTCTGGCTTCATTGGCGGACACGCGCGGGCACGAATTGGCTATCACGCGCAACGCAAACGACCGTGCTGCGTTCATGGAAGAGGCCAAAACGCGAAAAATTCCCGCCATCATATCCTGGACCAACTTTGTCATGATCAACTGCATGCGTCCGGTGAAAGAGGTGATTGAGCATTTGAAGCAGAACAACATCCTCATTGGCCGCCCCTTCCCTCCCATGGACATGTGGGCGCGAATTTCATTGGGCACTCCAGTGCAGATGAAAGCGTTCTGGGAGGTCTGGGACAAGATGCCGAAAGCTTGAGAAAACCGTTAGCTCACTTGCTGGTGAAACGGCTAAGTCACAGCGGAGTTCCGGATCAGAAGGACTGCTCCTTATCAAAAGCTGATTGGCTCCTGCCGGCCTGAGCTCCAGCTCGCTTGCGCCGCTGGCAGGACAACTAAGCCCGCTATTTGTCCATCCTTTCTTGTGTCTCTAACAGTGAGAATATTCCAAACGAGATCAGGAGAGATCCAATGCCGATCATGCAGCAGGTAACCGGGTGGGCCACCAACAAAATGCCCAAAGTCATCAATCCCACAGTTCACGCCATCATCGATTACGGAATGGCAGCATCATTTTTTGCCATGGCAGCGCTCTTCTGGAAACGCAACAAGCGTGCAGCCATCAGTTGCCTGGTATGCGGCGGCGCTGAAACCGTAACCTCGCTGCTCACCAACTATCCCGGCGGAGTCACCGACGCAATCAGCTTTGAGACACACGGCCGTATTGACTTTGGAATGTCGGGCCTGATCTCCAGCATGCCGAGCGTAATGCGGTTCTCTGATGAGAGCGAATCAAGGTTCTTCCACGTGCAGGGACTGGCCATGGCAGCCGTCACGGGGCTGACTGATTTTACGGGGACCGGTGAACCGCACCAGCGCGAACGCATTGATGAGAGAGCCGCATAAGAATCCGGTGATCTGGAGGTCGAGTGATTCGGGTGATGGATACTAAGAAGAACAACAGGTTAGATCAACCGATCGCCGGATCAACCGATTTGCAACGAACCTGAAGCACTCCTGATGATTAACATCCCCATTTCCACAAGCTGCTGATTTATACTGCGCTCATCCTCAAGCAAGTGGGTGAGCATTATGTCATTACCAGCAATGCGAGCAGTGGAAGCTGAAAATGCAAATGAAAGATCTGCCGGCGAGGATTTTCCCGCGCTGGAAGAAAAAATCTACAAAGCCATTGAACTTCTGAAATCGGCGCGCGAAGGACAGGCTTCGGCCGAGCGCGATGCCAACCGTCTCCGTGACCAGCTTGAACAGCGGGAAGAGGAACTGGAGGTGGTCCGCGCTGAAGTGGTGTCTCTGCGCAAAGAGCGGGAAGAGGTGCGGGGCCGGGTGGAGAAAATGCTCAAACAAATTGATACTCTGGTGCAGCAGGCCTGAGCATCACCTGATTCGCCGACCCGCCGAGTTTTCTCAAGGAGGAACGACCGCAGGTGATTCCCCACAACATGACTTCCACCTCCTTTGATCTGGAGGGATATCGGGTGTCACGCACGCTTGGAGTGGTGCGCGGGATTATTGTCCGCTCCAGATCGGTATTCGGCACCATTGGCGCCGGGCTGCAGACGCTGGTTGGCGGGAATATCACGCTCCTGAGCGATCTCTGCGAAAGGACCAGGGAAGAATCCTTCAGCCTTATGCTGCAGCACGCCGAGCAACTGGGCGCCAATGCGGTGATTGGCATTCGCTACGATGCCACTGAGGTCATGCAGGGAGTAACTGAAGTCCTGGCCTATGGCACAGCCGTGCAAGTGCAGCCGCAACGCGACTGAAAAAGAGTGCAATTCCCGCTCCGGTTTGCGAATTCCCTTGACCTTGACTGCGGGCAAACGATAATCATCTGAGATAGAAGTTCCGTCAAAAGGAGTGCACCTTGGCAACCCAAAGCACAACAGCAGCGGCCCCCATCAAGGTAGAGATCTACGATCAGGTTTACAACCTGCGCGGCGTGGACTCGGAGTACATCACCAGGCTGGCCGAGTTTGTGGATTCCAAGATGCGCAGCGTGGCGGATCAAACTTCCACCATTGATTCCCTCAGGCTGGCTGTGCTGGCGGCAATAAATATCGCTGACGAATACCACATCCTCAAAAAGAAATACGACCTCCTGGCCGGGGAATACAACCGCCGTGCCGGGGCCCTGGCGGGGGCTTTGGACGAGGTAATTGAGGAGTCTCGCCGAGCTGGTTAAGACAAATTTGCGTCAACTTGCCATCTACTCAGCTTTTCTTTAGCATCAACACTGACAAACGGCCTGCAAAGCAGGTGAGAACGGTAACCGTTCATGAACCAACATTCAATGAACAGGGGGCCTGACTCGTATAATAACGGCTCGGTGCGCGAGGTTCCGCCAGTACGGAAATGCCTAAAGAGCCGCGGCGGGTTCCCACCGTCTTAGGACGGGTTCAGAACGGCCTGGTCTCACGGCCCCGCGGGTCGTTTTGTTTTTGTGTCGCTGCGCTCCACAGCGCTCAAGAACATCGCCGGCAAGACTGTGTTTAGGCTCCTGTTGCGTGCTGCTCGCCGCGCGAGTCGGGCTCGCAGCTTCATTTTGTCTCTGCGCTCCACACCGCTCGACAGAATTGAACGTGACCCGCCTCGCTCAGGCTCCTGGTGCACGCCGCTCGGCGCGCAAGTCGGCTTGGCTTCGATTTTTGTCGCTTCGCTCCAAACCGCTGTACAACTGGATCCTCGCTAGGGACATTTAGGCCTTTCTACATGCTGCTCGCCACGCTAGTCGGGCTCGCAGCTCCATTTTTTCGTTTGGCCCAAACTCGACAGGGAAGGCAGGCACGGCTCTGCCATTTACAATTCCGCAGAATGAGCGAATCCGCAGAAATCAAAAACCTGCTGGTCCCCGCCGAGGCCGCCGGCCAGCGTCTGGACCATTGGCTGGCAACGCAGCTTCCTGATGTCAGCCGGGTTCGCGTGCAGCAGCTCATCGAGCAAAAGAAGATTCAGCTCTCCGGAGCTAACCCAAAACCTTCACTCCGGCTTCGCGGCGGCGAGCAAATCACCATCACCGGCCAGGTACAACTCCCACCGCTGCACGCCTTTCCGGAAGACATTCCGATTGACGTGGTTTTTGAAGACGAGCACCTTGCCATCATCAACAAGGCTGCGGGCATGTCCGTGCATGCGGGATCAGGGAAAGGCGAGTCCGGCAACAAGGGAACTCTGGTTAACGCTTTGTTGCACCGGTTTGGCAAGCTCTCTGAAGCTGGAGGGGAACTCAGGCCAGGAATCGTTCACAGACTCGACAAGCAGACCAGCGGACTAATGATGGTGGCTAAAACCGATGTAGCTCATCGCAAGCTGGCTCAGCAATTTTTGCGCCGCGCGGTAAAAAAAACATACTTAACACTCGTCCACGGGTGGATGCCTGAGTCGCAAGGTACCGTAAAGTTGCCTGTCAGCCGTGATCTGCTCCGCCGGGAGAGGATGACCACGCGGCGAAAAGACGGCAGAACGGCTGTAACTCACTGGAAACTATTGAAAAAGCTGGATGGCGAGTTCGGCAAGTTCTCTCTTCTGGAGGTCAGGATTGAGACTGGCCGCACGCACCAGATCCGTGTTCATCTGGCTTCCCAGGGCCATCCTGTGGCGGGTGACGTGCTCTATGGTGCACCAGCGGTATTACGTGGTTACGGAGGTACACCACAAAACACAGCATCTCTGGACAGGCACTTTCTTCATTCT
>DATFDA010000159.1:0-6603 GCA_035252525.1 Candidatus Angelobacter sp.
AGCCGTACGCGCGATTGCGCCGATCCTGAAGAACCAATATTCGGGCAACATTCTGGAACGCCATCACGTTCACAAAAAAGATAAGCCTTCCGGCACTGCAGTTACGCTGCAGAAAATCCTGGAAGAAGGGTCCGGCGTGAAGCTGGAGATCAACTCGGTCCGCGAAGGCGAGACAGTCGGCATGCATCTGGTGATGCTGGATTCCAACAATGACACAATTCTGCTCACGCACGACGCCAAGTCACGCATGGGATTTGCTGAAGGCGCAGTCCGGGCAGCCGAGTGGATCAAGGGAAAGACGGGATTTTATGAGTTCCCGGACATAGTTGATCTCGTATAGACCGGTTCGGAAAAAACCGGGCCCCGCAGGTGCGAAGCCCAGTGGAAGCTGTTCTGATTGATCAAGCTGCAGCTCGTGACTCTTTTCTTGCTGTAACCGGAGTGGTCGCCTTGCTGATAATTTGGCCTGCCAGTTGCAGCACCGAAGCGCGAAGCGTCCCCTCCTGCAGGGTATTTCCAATCAAATTAAGGTCCGCGGCAACTGCAAACGGGAACGGAGACGGCCCGGGAATAGGCCCATGGATATGAGGCACGTTTCCACAAACGAAATCAATTTCGTCTGCGATTGTTTGTTCCAGACCGGAGGTGAGCTCTGCTCCCTGGTCCTTAGGAAGACGCGAGGTGAGGTCTTTGACAGACAGTTGTGCCAGAAAGAGTGAAGTTATAGCGCGTGGCGGAAGGGGCTGAGGATTCAACGCCGCGATCACTCCTGGATTCAAGAAGCTGGCAACATCGAGTGGCCCGGGATCAGGCGGCCCAATGTGAGGTGGACGTTGCTGGAGGTAGGCATGCAATGGATGTTGTATTCCGCTGCCCAGAAACGGATTATGTAAAAGGGATCTAACAAGTTCTTCCCAGGACCCGAAATAAGATGGAACCCACGGTGTACTCATAAGTGTTTTCCTTTCGGTTGGTGAAGTGAATGGGCTTGGAACCGGGAGAGAAAGACCGGAATCCCGGAACCACAGGCTTCCGTTGAGGCTTTCCACGATACGCCCGCAGCCACCAAGTCGCAAGTCGCGTGAAACCCGCAAGTGTATGCTTTGCTGACGCGCAGGAACCCGCAAAGAGCTCTGTTCTGGCAAATCTGCCGATTTGAAAATGGCATTGGCCAGAGGACATCTCGCCGATTTATTCTTATAGCTGCGATGAAACTCCAAGGCTGCGGTACAGCGCTGATTACTCCTTTTCGTGAAGATCAAACCATTGACCAGGAACGGCTCGGACATCTTGTCGAGTGGCAGATCAAGTCTGGAATTCACTTCCTTGTTCCTTGCGGCACTACGGGCGAAACACCAACGCTTAGCAAGGAGGAGTGGCTGCGCGTGATTGATATCACCGTGGAAGTTGCCGCAGGGCGCGTACCCATTGTGGCCGGAGCCACTTCCAACGATACTGCTGACGCTGTACAGAAAGCCCGCGAACTGGATAAACGGAAAGGCGTGGATGCCATCCTTACGGCATCTCCTTACTACAACAAGCCCACGCAAGAGGGCCAGTATCAGCACTTCAAAGCAATTGCGGAAGCAGTGGACAAGCCTCTGGTGCTTTACAACGTTCCCGGGCGGACCAGCGCCAACATTGAGCCCGCCACGCTGGGAAGGCTGGCGAAGATTTCCAACATCATTGCGGTGAAGGAAGCCAGCGGAAATATTGGCCAGATTGCTGAAGTATTCAATCACGTGCCTGACAGCTTCCTCGTGTTTTCAGGGGACGATGCGGTCACGCTCCCAGTAATCTCGCTTGGCGGCGTGGGAATTATTTCTGTTGCATCGAATGAAATTCCGAAAGAAATGTCAGAACTCACGGCGGCAGCGCTCAATAATGACTGGAAAAAAGCGCGCCAGATTCACCGCAAGTTTCTGCCGTTGATGCAAGCGAATTTCCTGGAGTCAAATCCCATGCCGGTGAAAGCCGTGGTTGCAATGATGGGAAGAGTGGAAGAAATCTATCGCCTTCCCATGGTCCCGGTGAAACGCGAGACGCGCCTGAAGCTGCAGCAGATCGCATCAGAAGTCGGATTGTTGGAGCCGGTTCCGGCCACGGTTTCAGATCTTTAGACCCGGCAAAAGCGACAGTTCTATCGGAGTTCTTCCATAGCTTCATCCAGCACGCGCTTTGGCGGCCGCACCATTTCTTCAGGCAGCGTCCCCAGCGGCTGATCCACCAGGTTCAGCACATCGATGAAGCTAGGCGCCTGGGGGTTTACGTAAAACACGCCTGTAAGCACCTCGCCCTTTTCATGGGCTTCCGTAAGAACCTTGAGTGAATTCACTCTGTCCGTGGGATCGTAATCGCGACCCAGCTTGCGCAGCCGAAGGGACGAGCCATCATGCATGCGCACTGCAGTGGTTGTGCCGGGATCATAATCCACGTCAATATTCTCGAAGCTGGGGACAAATCCCACGTCATGCACCGGCTCATCGTGGTCTTTCAAGTACTTGTAGGACTTGGTTGAACCCTCGTGATCATTGAAGGTCACGCAGGGGGAAACCACGTCAATCATTACTGTGCCTCGGTGCGCGATGGCCGCCTTCAGCACAGCCAGAAGCTGTTTCTTATCGCCGGAGAAAGAACGCGCCACAAGCGTGGCTCCAAGCTGGATGGCCAGCGCGCAGGTATCAATCGGCGGGAGATCATTGATCACGCCGGTCTTCAGTTTGGCGCCAAGATCGGCGGTGGCTGAAAATTGGCCTTTGGTCAGGCCATACACACCGTTGTCTTCAATGATGTAAATGACAGGAAGATTGCGGCGCATAAGATGGATGAATTGCCCAATGCCGATGGAAGCAGTGTCACCGTCTCCGGAAACTCCCAACATCATCAGTTTGTGATTTGAGAGTGCAACCCCCGTTGCGACGGAGGGCATGCGGCCATGCACCGCGTTGAACCCGTGAGAACGATTCACGAAATACGCCGGACTCTTGGATGAGCAGCCAATTCCGCTGAGCTTGACCAGATTTTCCGGAACCACGCCCATCTCAAAGCAGGCATCAATGATTCGCTCAGAAATTGCGTTATGACCGCAGCCGGCGCACAACGTGCTCTTTCCGCCGCGGTAATCAACCACGGCTAATCCGATAATGTTGGTCTTGGGCGCGGGCGTTGGCGCCGTTGGAGTCGCCGACATTTACTTACCCTCCTGGGAAATGATCTCGTCCGTGATGGAGCGCGCATCCACCGGCAGTCCGTTGTAGTGCAGCACGCTCCGCAGCTTCACCACCTGGTCCGCTGCTATATCCAGCTTCAGCAGTTGGAACATCTGGGCATCGCGGTTCTGCTCTACCACATAGATCCGCTCATGGTTCTTGATGAAGTCATGCACGTCCTGATTGAAGGGGTACGCGCGCAGCCGCAGGTAATCAAGCTTTAGGCCATACTCTTTTTCGAGCTGGTCATGGGACTCAGACATGGCCCAGTGCGTGGTTCCGTAGGCAATTACTCCGAGTTTTGAAGTGCCACTCACTTCCCTTACCGGAGCAGGGACAAATTCCCTTGCCGTATCGAATTTGCGTGCCAGGCGATCGACATTATTCTTGTAGTCGTCCGGACGTTCGCTGTAACCGCCTCTCTCGTTGTGTCCGCTGCCGCGAGTAAAGTAAGCAGCCGCAGGATGCTTTGTTCCCGGCAAGGTGCGATACGGAATGCCATCACCGTCAAGGTCCTTGTAGCGGGCAAAGCTTCCCGCCTCCTCCAGCTCCGCCGCGCTCAAGACCTTTCCACGGCTGATCGGCTTCTCGGGATAGGCGAATGGCTGGCTCGCCCAGTTGTTCATACCCAGATCAAGATCGGACAGCACGAACACCGGGGTCTGGAATTTTTCGGCCAGATCAAACGCATCCATGGCCATGGTGAAGCATTCCGTCACGGAACTCGGCAACAGCATCATGTGCTTGGTGTCGCCGTGGGAAAGGAACGCAACACTCAGGATGTCACCCTGCATGGTGCGGGTGGGCAATCCGGTTGATGGACCTACGCGCTGCACATCAAATATCACTCCGGGAAGCTCAGCGTAGTAGCCAAGCCCCACAAACTCTGACATCAGCGAGATTCCGGGGCCCGACGTTGACGTCATGGCACGAGCGCCGGCCCAACCTGCGCCCAGCACCATTCCGATGGCAGCCAGTTCGTCTTCCGCCTGCACCACGGCGAAAGTGGCTTTGCCGTCGGGGCCAATGCGGTACTCTTTCAGATAGTCGATGAGCCCTTCAATCAATGATGTGGAAGGGGTGATGGGATACCACGTGACCACGGTGACGCCGGCGAACATGCAACCCAGGGCAGCGGCAGAATTGCCATCAATAATGATCTTGCCCTGGTTCTCATTCATTGCTTCAACAGAATAAGGGTCCTGCTTGGTGAATGTGGCTTTGGCGTAATCAAAGCCCGCGCGCACCGCGGCAACATTCAGTTCGGCGGCCTTTTTCTTTTTGCCGAATTGTTTGGCCACCGCTTTCTCAGATTCTTTGAGATCGATTCCCAGCACGAAGTCCACCACGCCCACGTAGAGCATGTTCTTCACCAGCCGGCGAAGCTTGGCATCCGGGCAAACCGGCGCCACCAGCTTATCGAAGGGCACGGGATAAAAGCTCACGTCACTGCGCAACGCATTCAGGTTGAGCGGCTCGTCATACACGCAGGCTGCGCCGGAAACCAGAGACATCACATCTTCTTTTGCCGTTTCAGCATTCATCGCGACCAGGAAATCGATTTCCTTTTTACGTGCAATGTAACCTTCTTTGCTGGCGCGAATGGTGTACCACGTCGGCAGGCCCGCAATGTTGGATGGGAAGAGGTTTTTGCCGGAAACAGGCACGCCCATTTGGAAAATGCTGCGCAACAGCACGGTGTTGGCGGACTGCGACCCTGAACCGTTAACCGTAGCCACTTGAATGGAGAAATCATTCACCTTGCGGCGGCCCTGAAAACCGCCCGCTGTTCTCTCTTGTATGCCGATGTCAAGCGTTGCCATTGTTGTCCCTGTTCTTACCTCATGAGTCACTGTTTGCGTGGGCACCCGGAAGGAGCCACGATAGCTCTTATTATCTACTCTTTGAGATTGGCTGTAATCTGATTTTACCGCAGTGTCCGGCGTCACATTCGTCAGTGAGGGCAGGAACCGCCCAAAACTTTTTTTTCAGCGGCCCTTCGCCCTATAACCATCCCGGGCCACAACCTGATAAGGCTCCTTATGTCCGGTTGCGGTCACAACCTGAACTTTGGTTTTGTGCCAGGTGAAGGGAGCGGTCAGGAAAGTGAATCAGCGGCAGAACACGATTAAGTCCTTTGCCGATAGCGAGGAACAGAATCACAAAAAGCACAAAGCGAACGAAGCAAAGAGGCGGCGCATGGGCGAATGGATTGTAATCAAGGAGGGTGGTTTCGGCTAAGGGCATACTACTATGGTAGCTGTTGAAACATCGCCGTTTCACTCACCTGCCCCGCGACCTGTGTAAACGCCTGGCTACAACAAGCACTCCCGGATTGCCCGTGATACAGGGAGCCAGATGGCATTCCATTTTTATTGGCTCAATGCGCATGCATTGTCCCTTTTCCCACGTGACACCTGCTGACTCTGATTTCTCCGTTCCTCCGCGTTTCAAAGGTTCTGGGTTTATTCGCGAGAATCCGCGTAACCAAGGGTAAGAACCTCGCGGTGATCACCTAGGAAGGGATGAGCATAACTTCAAAACCGGCCAATAGGGAATGCTATTCAAGACCTTAGATGTTTGATCTAGCCATGACTAAGAACGCAAGCTAAGATATTTTGTAAAAACTTCTTGTGCGTTAATAGATTCTAATGACCTTAGAAAATCTTCTTCATTCTGACAAGCAGCCGTTCGGCTGGCAACCAGCAGTTCGGAATTTCCATCTCTAGCAGTCTGTTCCCCGAAATGGAGAATCTCTATGCGCTCAGCCCCACTGCGCTTAGCTTCCCTGCTAGCCCTTCTGCTGGCGTCGTCATCACTGTTGCCTGGACAATCATTTCCTACGAGCGGCCCCGCCGATCATGTGGTGCTTGCCGATTTCAATCGCGATGGATTCCCCGACATGGCGGTTGTTACCGAAGAGCCGGCGGTGGATGTTTTCTTCAACGACCATCACGGCGGTTTTGGCAACTTCACGCGATATTCCGTCGCAAGCACTGGGCCGGCGCTTGCGGTAGATATCAATGGCGATGGCTGGCCGGATATCCTGATCGCTCGCGGCAGCGGAAGCGCCAAAACCCTCCTCCTCAACAATCGCGACGGAACCTTCCGAACGGGAACCGCGCCGACGACGCAATTGCCGGTATTCTCTTTTGCCGCAGGCGACTTCAATCGCGATGGCAAAGTGGATCTGGCGGCGTTTGAGGGAAAGCAGATTGAAATCCTCATCAACCAGGGCTCCGGGATGTTCGCCCCGGTCCAGATCCTCAAAATGTCCGGGAGCTCAGCGAGCGGAGTGGTTGGGGATTTTGACGGCGATGGTTTCGCCGACATCGCCAATTCCGAAGGCAACAAGGCACTGGTCTGGTGGGGGAAGGGCAACGGCACCTTCGCC
>DATFDA010000160.1:0-23890 GCA_035252525.1 Candidatus Angelobacter sp.
CACATCAGCACAAAACAGATCACCGGCTATGCGCAGCATTTTCTGGCGCGCAATTTTCAGCCGCAGCAAGTCACCAGCGGCATCATTGCTTTTGGCACCATGCTGCTGGCTGCGGCCTATTTCATGATTGATGGGCAAAAATCAATTCATTGGCTGGTGTCGCTGTTTCCGTTGCGCAATCAGGCGCGTGTGCATTCAACTTTGTTGCGCGGTGGCCATCGCATGCAGAGGTGGCTTTCCGGTCAAGCCATTCTGATGCTCACCCACGGAGGCTCTGCTTTTGTGGTGTTCTGGCTGCTTCACGTCAAGTATTTTTACGCGCTGGCGGTGTTTGCCGGCTTTGTGAACGTGATCCCGGTTCTTGGTCCCATCATCACAGTGGTTGTCGCGGGCCTGGTGGCAGCCATGGATTCATTCACCAAGCTTTTGGGTGTGGTGATCTTTTTTGTGATCTACCACAACGTTGAGAATGCCGTGCTAAACCCCAGAATCATGGAATCCAAGGTGGACATTCCCGCCGTGACCATCATTGTGGCGCTCATCCTGGGAGAGGAATTTGCCGGGATCGTGGGAATGCTGATTGCGGTACCCACGGCAGTTCTGATTTCCGTCCTGGTGCGCGAATATATTACGTCGGATCACGAAGAGAGCGTGCTGCTTCAGCCCTCAGGGGAGCGGCAGCGCCCCGCAGCGTAACCGGGCTCAGTGACAACTTACGACCGGCTTGTGCTCGCCTTCACGCTACGCTTCTGCGCAGCCTGGCAGCCTGGCCTCTTCGCATTGGCGGAATAGCAGTCTTGGTGCACGGGTTTTCTCGCCTGGCTCGTTGCGGCGACTGATTTCTTGTGTGGCGTGGCGGACGCAACGGACGTATGAGCGTTTCTTTTCCTGGCAACTGCCGCGTGTCCGGATTTGCGGCTGGCGGCATTGTGACTTGATGCCTGCTGCAATGCGGCTTTCTTGGTTGGCTTTGCCGCCGTTGCTTTCGTGTTCATCTTGCTTTCCGGCTGACGTGCCTCCGCATTATCGCTTTTTTTGTTGTGGTGGAAGTGCGGCAGTGACCACCAGTGTTTGCGATGACCGTCACTATTGCTCTTGACTTTGGTTTTCGCCTGCTCGTGAGCGGGCTTTGCCTTCTCAGGTGCTTGTTCGCTGTATTTGTTCTGGATCTGGTCATCCAAGCTGGCAGTGCCGTCCTGTGCTTTGGCGACTCGCGCACCAATCAACGCGATCACAATCATGCAAGGGAATATCAATTTTGAATTCCGCATGGCTTTACCCCCCCAGTGGACTTGCGGCAAGTGGCGTGAAACAGATCAGGGGTGATTATCCGCCAAAATGCAGCCATTGCTGCCCTCTCCGTGGTACAACGCGAATTAGGCATGTTGGGCCTCATCATGTGTCCTCTGGACATGACCGACCAAAGCATCTTTCGTGCGAATCGATTGGATATCTTCATGGCCGGCTAAACCCAAAAGTTTAAGCAAAAGAAAATTTCCTGATTCGCACAACCAGAAACTTGCATCGAAGGGAAATGATGTCCGACAAATCTAAAACCAACCAGCCAATCTATCGGAGAGTTGCAAGCAAAGAAGCGAAACTCGCTCCAGCAACCCAGAAGACTACGCTCGATACGCAGGCAGATGAGATTCGCAAGGCGTGGCTGCAACGCGCTCCTGTTCGCTCCGCATAGTCGTGTATTGCGCGCAGAGTTACGCTCAGTGCAGCACCAGGTCTGCGTATTCCGGATGTTTTTTTAGATAAGCAGCTACAAACTCGCAGATCACATCAACGCGCTTGCCTTGTGCGCGCGCCCATTCCAGAGCTTCGTGCGCCAGCTCAGACGCAAGTCCCATTCCTTCCAGTTCCTTCGGGACTTCAGTATGAATTAACTGAAGTACATTGCCGGCCAGGTTGTATTCCAAAGATGCAATGTGGCCGTCGCGCTCAATCTCAAAGCGGCCTACGGTTACCTGTTGTTTGCCTGCTTGTGATCGTTTCGCCATGATCTTACTCGCAGCAGATTCCGCACTGACCGGCGCTGCTCCATCCTAGAGACGCGAAGCTGCTTTTTCCGCGAGATAGCGCGTCGCCTTGTCGTTGGCGGCAGCATCGTTCGTAAGAGGGCCAAACACCTTCACGTAACGCTGGCCTTTGCGTACGTTGTATCCAATGAACCTTCCCGCAAAGGCGTCATCTCCCAGCCCGTGCACGTCTTTCACCTCTTTGCCGTCCACCATGCTTTTCTTAACCATGTCCCAGCCCTGGGCGGAGAGCACCACCACAATGATCTCCTGGATTTTTCCCGCGCTCGCCGGCTTTAACCGGCACTCGTCCATTCCGGTTCTGGGATTGTGCGTTGAAGCCATGATTGCGCCCCTGCCCAGCGCGCCTTCCACGTCAGCCTGTGTCAGGAGCGAACAGGGTGTGTTGGCACTGGGCGAAGCCGCCGGAGTCGCCGGAGCACTCATAGCAAAGAGGCAAATCGCAGCGGTACACGCAAGCGCCGCCATAACAAGGGAAGAACAGCTATTCCGAATGTGCATAGCGCTTACATTGTACTTTGTCATTGTCGGAGGTGGGATAACCCGAGTCCGGCGGGCCGTCCTTGACCGAACCCACAGGCCAGATGTTCAGAAACAATACCTGTGACCCCAGTCACACCAGAGAGGTGATGTAAGTCACCGATCTCCCGTTGCTTTAATGAGAACCTTCAGTTCTTAGGGAAGAAAACTCTCCTCAAGCTGCGCCGACTTCCCAACTTCCGGGCCCAACCCAGGGATCGTAATTATCCAGTTCGCTGAACGTGTTTTCAGACGCGGCTGGGACGCGCGTGATTGGAACCGCTGGAGGTGAAATTGTGGGGATTCTGCTGGTTGAAGATGACCCTCGCATAGCCAGGGCTCTGATCAAAGGTCTTGAAGCAGAGCACTATGCTGTTGATCTGGCTGTTGACGGAGAAGAAGGCCTGCAACTGGCAGCCGAAGTCGATTACGACGCGCTGGTGCTCGATTGGCTCCTGCCCAGATTGGATGGCTTAACCGTGCTGCGCAAGCTGCGCAAATCGGGGTCGGCGGCACGAATCCTTTTTCTCAGTGCGCGCAACGAGGTTGCAGATCGCGTAACGGTGCTCCAGTCGGGAGCCGATGATTTCCTGGCCAAGCCGTTTTCGTTTGAAGAGCTGCGTGCGCGCCTGCACGCTCTCCTGCGCCGTCCTCAGGAACTGCTGGATACGCTGAGCGTGGATGATCTCCAGATTGATCGGGTAAGACGCCTCGTCACCCGTGGCGGTAAGGCGATCAAGCTGACGCAGCGTGAGTACGGCCTGCTTGAATACCTGATGCGCAATGCCGGCCACACCGTCACGCGGACCATGATCGTGGAACACGTGTGGAATCTGGGCTTTCAGGGACTGACGAACATCGTGGACGTATACATCAACTACCTGCGCATCAAAGTTGACTCTGGCTTCAACAAGCGGCTGATCCATACGGCGCGAGGCGTTGGTTATCAGATCTCGGCGGAGAATGACGATACGCGCTTCGGGTATGAGTGATGAGCAGAACTCCAGTCATTGCGAGTGGTCTCCCTTAGCCCACTCGCGTTTTTTCAACCTGCTGTCCCGCGCTCCGCGCCAGCGCTTTCTTCAGCCACGTCGCCACTGGAGTTTGTTTCACAAAGTGGATCCTTATTTCTTCCGCCGTCAACATAATCCACTCACTGTATCCCGGATATGGTTCACCATTCACGTCCAGCGCGCGCACTTCCACCCGGCCGGCTTTAATACGGTATTCATCCACAAAACTTCCGCTTTTTCCCGCCACCCTAAGGCGTGGTGTCCAGGCAAGAACAGGCAAATTGACCTCCCCCGAAGCAATCGTCTGCTATTCAGTACAAAATGGATAGAACAACTTGTACTTTGCGCAGGGGCGGCGCACTACCGCTGTTTTTACTTACGGACTGCACAATATTATTCTTAATCCTGATTAACAGCAGGTTTACTGCTTGCCTTTGGCAATATCAGCTACCACCGCGCCAGTAGCACGCAGGTAGTCAGCGGGTCGCAGAATAATTTGGGTGCCGCGCACTCCGGCAGAGATTGAAATCTGGTCCCAGAGCTCAATCGTCTCGTCCGCAAAAACTGGAAACGGTTTCTTTGCTCCCAGCACCGTCACACCGCCTCGAATGTATCCCGTAAGCGGCTGTACTTCCTTGAGCGCTGCCAGTTCCGCCTTTCTATTACCGGAACGTGCTGCCAGCGCTTTTAAGTCAAGTTCCGTGTTGCCCGGAATCACCGCAAAACACGGCCCATTGCGGTCGCCGCGCGCCACAAGAGTCTTGAACACCTGCTCGGCCGGCATGCCGATCTTGGCCGCCACAGATTCTGCCGCCAGGTCTTGCGGGTCTACCGTATATTCACGCAATTCGTAGCTGATGCCGAGACTGTCCAGCAGCCGCACGGCGTTGGTCTTCATTCAGCTAGTCTAAAAGGAACGGCCACAATTCCGGCAGCTATCGAAGTGAAATTTAGCTGTTAAACGCAAAGAGATGCTCTATCAGAGCAGTATTCTTGTGATTTTCAGAGTGCCGATTAGAACCAGGAGCAGACTGATCGTTCACAAACCGCCTCTATCTGCTCGAATACTTGATAATGCGCGAGCGCCCAAAGCTTGCTGCATTGTCCGGATCACACGTATTCGGCGGGCAGCAATGCATGGCTTCCAGGATCTCCAGGATTTGTTCCTTAGGACTCGCGGCAATAAACATGCCGCATGATGGGCAATAGGCTTCAATCAATTTACTGCGGTTGTGGACACGGACTGGGAACTCACTCGACAAGGGTCCTGCTCTATTGATGCCTTTAATTAATAGAGCAGTCGAGTGCAGCGGAAATATAGCCTACTGCAAATTCAATTGCAGAAGCGTGGCAGTGAATTAGAAACCTTTTACTTGCGCTTGCCTTTTTTCGGCGCAGCTTTCTTTGCGGTACTCTTGCTTTGTGCTTTGGCCGGCGCAGCCTTTTTGCTGGCAACCTTGGCAGGTGAAGATTTCTCTTTTGTTGCAGTAGCTTTTACTGGCGCGGCCTTTGCAGGAGCGGCCACAGTGGTGGCAGTTGGCGGTGCCGCGGGTCCTTTTGCTGCCGGCTTTGCTGTTGCAGGAACTGCCGGCGGCAAGGCGGAATCGCCCGCTGGCATCCCCCCAGGAGCAACGGCAACCACCGCATTCTTCGGCTTGCGGCCTCGTTTCTTCGGCGCAACAGGAAGAGGCTGTCCATCAGGCCCCAAAACCGGCGCAGCTTCCTTCTTGGCTGCGCGTCCACGGCGCGGCGGCGGAGGCGGCGGAGGCGGTTCCGGCGGGGAATAAGGCGTCAGGAACTTAACGATTTCATTATGCGAGCGCAGCTTTCCGTCAAGCAGTAAAAGAAAAGCTTCGTCCATGATCTTCTTGTAATCAGGAAGATCCGGGGTAATACGCATCTCCGGCATTTCCGGAAATGGCAGCTTCTGTTTGAGTAGCGGCCACTTGGTAAGAAAATTCTTAAGCTTCTGTTCCACCGCTGCCGGGCGCGATGTGATCGCAGTAAACAGCACCGTTTCCGGGCGGCTGCTCATCAGGAACTTCCATGTTGCGGATGGAGTTGCCAGGTCTTTCGCCATCAGGCGCTTGGCAAAATCCTTGGCATCGTCCTCAAGCTTCTTCCAGCGCTCCACAAACCCCTTGTTCGGGATCTGGCGCTGCATGGCTGAAATATCTTTATCTCCAAGCTTCCTGGTCAGGTAATACATCACAATGGGACTCGAATCCGGGTTCAGCCCCAAATCCTGAAGTTGCTGTTTTACCTTGGCCATCTGGTTCAACCCGGCGGCGTCAACCTTTGCCACCGAAAGGTGAGCGCCAAGCACCTTGAGCCAGGCTTCTTTTTCCAGCGCCTTCAGCACCTCCACCGGCTGGTCCTCATGCGCGAGTTGCTCAATTTCATGTCCCAGGGCTCGGTCTGAGATGTTCTCGATGTAGTTGTTTTCCTTTGCAGCATCGTAACGTGCCTGGGTACGCTCTTCCAGCGTCCAGTGGAAGCGCGTGGCCAGCCGCGTGGCGCGGATCAGCCGTGACGGGTCTTCATAGAAGGCATAGTTCTGCAGGATCCGCAACACCTTGGCCTCAATGTCCGCCATTCCGTTGAACGGATCAGTCAACAACCCGCGCGATCCCGGATTGAGCGACAGGGCCATGGCGTTGACCGTGAAGTCGCGGCGCCGCATATCGTCATAAATGGTTCCGGGAGTGATCTCAGGCGGTTTGCCGGGTTTTTCATAGCGCTCTGAGCGTGTGCTTGTGACCTCTGCCCGCACGTTGCCGGGTAGCAGCAGCATCAACGAGCGGGTGTTGTCATCCGTGCCTTCCAGTACGGCGCCGGCCTTTTCAAATTCTTTCTGCAGCTTGAGCGCATTGCCCTGCACGGAGAAATCAAGATCGCGGATGATAAAACCGCTGATAATGTCACGCACCGCGCCGCCGGTTAGAAAAACGTTCATCTCGTGCGCGCGTGCCACCTCGGTTACCAGCGTAAGAGCACGTTGCTGGTCCGGTGTAAGCCGGGTCTCCATCAGATAAATGAAATCTGGCATCAGCTTACGGACACACTTCAGCCAGTCCGGGAACACCCCAAACTGGCCAACCCCTCTCCTGGTTCTGCGTAAGTTGCACTTTATACAAGACTTAGACGACTACAGCAGGAACCTGCACAAACCCGAAACAATATCACAAACGTTAACCCTTTGGCTACCCTGCCGTCACCGAATGCGAGGTGGCATCTTTGATGCCCGCCAATCATGCGAGAATCAGTGCTTGGAACATGCCGTCAACGCACAAAAAAGTGATTGTTCGCAAAGCTGGGCGCGATTCCCTGCGTGGATACGTCTCTCCCAACTTTATTGTCGAAGGGAAGCTTGAGCTGCTGAACCAGTCCGGCAAGGTTGTGCTGATTGATCTGAATGAAATCAAGAGTGTGGATTTTGTTCGCGATTTCAATGATCCTGCCACTCCCGGACGCAAGACCTTTACCACCCGGCCGCGCACGGAGGGGCTTTGGGTGCGCCTCAAGTTCGCCGACAATGACGTTCTTGAAGGCATGATGCCCAATGATCTGGTCCAGCTTTCTCCTGACGGTTATCTCATCACCCCGCCTGATACTCGCGGCAATGTGCAGCGGGTGTTTGTCCCCAAGACTGCCTTGGAGGAGATGAATGTGCTTGCTGTGATCGGCCGTCCTGATGCCCGCCGCAAACCCGCGAAACCGGAGGAGATTGGCCAGGAACGCCTCTTCACCGAGCAATGACCTTTTGTCCCTGACACTTCCCGGCATACAAATTACAATCACGGGTTCGCTCTTTGTGCAGGACTGTCAATGAAACTCAAGGAACTTGCGGCAAAACTCGGCGCAGGCTTGGAGCCCGCTGACTCTGAGCTCGAAGTGACGGGCGTCGCCCCGATTGAATCCGCCGCGGCGGGAACTGTCACGTTTATCGCCAATCCAAAGTATGCTCCTGCCGCCCGTACCACCCAGGCTTCTGCCATCATCGTTGATGAGAAGTTTCCCGCCATTGAAAAGGCTCTTCTACGCACGCGCAACCCTCATTTTGCCTACGCGCGGGCAGCAGAGCTGTTCCACCGTCCGCCGCAGTACGCGGCCGGCATCCATCCCACTGCTGTCATTGATTCATCTGCCCGCATGGGCGCGAACGCATCTATTGGTCCTTACGTTGTGATCGAACGCGACGTGGTCATCGGCGAGAATTGCACGCTTCTATCCCACGTGGTGATCTATCGCGGTGTGACCATCGGCAATAACTTCTTTGCCCACGCGCATGTCTCAGTCCGTGAATTTTGCCAGATCGGCAACAATGTCCTGTTGCACAACGGCGTCGTAATCGGGAGTGACGGCTTTGGCTTTGCCAAGGACGATAATGGCAACTGGTATAAGGTCCCGCAATCCGGCAGGGTGGTGATTGAAGACAACGTTGAGATTCAGGCGAACTCTTGTATTGATCGTGGCAGCATGGGAGAGACACGCATCGGGCGCAACTCCAAGCTCGATAATCTTGTTCAGGTCGGGCATAACTGCATTGTTGGCGAGAATGCGTTGCTCTGCGCCCAGGTGGGTCTCGCCGGCTCAACCCAGCTTGGCAAAGAGGTGATCCTGGCAGGGCAAGCTGGTGTCGCCGGCCATTGCAACATAGGCGATGGCGTCGTGATCACCGCTCAGAGCGGAACCCATGGTGATATACCGGCAGGATCTGTGATTAGTGGTACTCCCGGCTTCGACAACAAGCAATGGCTTCGCAGTGTGGCGGTCTTCAACCGCTTGCCTGAACTTGCTCGCGCCATTCGCGATCTGGCCGGCAGACAGAAAAAGGACGAGGGCTGATGGACGGCAGCAAAACCGAAGGCAAAAAACCAATCCGCGTCCTGCTCCTCGATGACCGTCATGACAACCTGATTTTGCGGGCTGCCATCCTGCGCACCCACGGCTATGAGGCCGTAACTTCAGCCTCCGTCGAGGAAGCCGAAAGCTACCTCGAAAAAATTGATATTGCCGTCCTCGACTATCACCTGGGCGCGGGAAAATTTGGCACAGAAGTCGCGCAGTCATTACGTGACAAGCGGCCTGAGGTGCCAATCATCATTTTGTCCGCCACCTTGGAACGCAAATTCGGCGGCGTGGAAGATATGCACCTGCTCAAGGGCTACAGCTCAGTGGATGACCTGCTGGACGCGCTGCGCTCATTTGAAGCCAAACGTCGCGGCAAGCCCGTGGTCGTGGACGCTCGTGATTTTTTCTACTCCCGCATCGCCATGGCCATGGGAGATGATGTGGTGCTGGAAGTCCTGGATCGAGATGGCGATTGGCAGTACGTGAACGAATATTTCGCCCGCCTCTATGACAAGAAGCGCACCTGGTTCATCGGCAAGAACCGTTTTGATGAATTTCCTGAATTAGGCGGAGAGTGGAAGGACATCATTCGCACCGTTGCCGATACCCGTGAGACCTATGTGGACCGCAGTTTTCGCGGCTTGCCTCACCTCCCCAGCAAAAAACATCGCCGCTGGAACTGGAACATCCTGGTCTTCCCGCTGAAGCTTCATGACAACCGCAACGGTGTTGTGCTGAGCGCGCGGGTGATTGAAAAAAAATGAAAACAATCCTGCGTACAATCTTCATTATTGCCTTCATCACCCTTGCGGGCTGTCGCTCCCGCGTGGTGGAAGTTAAGCTCATCAACACCAGCCAGAAGCCGCTCTCCATCATTGTTGTGGATTATCCCGGCGCAACTTTTGGCGTGGACAAGCTCGACCCCGGAGCAACCTACCACTACGCCATCAAGCCGCAGAGTTCCGGCCCGCTAAAAATCCAATTCACGGATGCGGACGGCAACAATCGTACATACGAATATCCGGGTTTGCACAAGGATGATGAGGGTGCCATCACGGTCAGCCTGGATCAGAAAGCCGCCACTGCAGTAGCTAAAATCTCTGGCCGATAACTTACTCGAACTTTCCGCATAAATCTTTTGTGCCCACTACTCCCGTTTAAGAGTAGAATTCGCCGCGAATTCTTGGGCCAGGGTTTTCTTACGGCAGAAGTCCATTTACCTGACTTCACCAGGAGGAAAGCGATGTTCGATCACTCTGCGCACGACGCTCAACCGCCTAGCCATCACCCTCACGATTGCGGAAACCTCTTTGGATGTGGCGACGAAAAGGGAACGGGAATTGTTCGTGAAGATATTAAGGATGCAGCCGTAAACCGCCGTACCTCTGATCGCCTGCTGCACATGGATGAGATCAACCAGGACAACTTTGACGGTTTTCTGACAGCGCGTGGCCGCGGTCGCCGCACGCTTCTGCGGGCCAGCAGCTTTATGGGCGCGCTGGCTGCAGTGGGGCCGTGGTTTAGCAAACTTGCTTACGCTGCGGCCCTCGATCCTGATACTCCTGCCGCGCAAAAGAAATCGGGAAAAGCGGGAGGTACAAACAAGAAGGAAAATGAAGGCCGGGTACACGTTGTCGAATCGAACAAAGACACCGTCCGCCTCGGCGTGTATGACACCAATCTCCAGCCTATTGTGACCGTTGATTCCGGCGATACCATCAGCTATCCCAATACATGGTCGCACTTTCTCAACCAGATGGAACCGGGTGTTTCTGTGGACAAGTTGGCCCAGTGGAGGAAGGACAACCCGGGCAAGGGTCCGCACTCCATTATTGGCCCGGTGGCAGTTAAAGGCGCTGAACCCGGAGACGTGCTGGAGGTTCGCTACAAGCGTCTTCAACCCGACAACTGGGGCGCCGTGTTCAACAACCCCGGCGCGCTTAACACGGGACTGCTTCCTTCTGATTTCCCGCAGGGCCAGGTCAAGTACATGGATCTCAACTTGAAAAATATGAGCGCCGAGTTCGCGCCCAACATCCATGTTCCGCTACAACCATTTCAGGGAACACTCGGACTAGCTCCGCCGGACGGCTTTTTCCCGCCGCTCAGCCCCGGTGTCACCAGCTCTGTGCCTCCCGGGCCGCACGCCGGAAACACCGACCTGCGCGAAATGGCTGAAGGCTCAACCATGTTCATTCCTGTATGGAAAGCAGGCGCACTGATTTACACAGGCGATTCGCATGCGGTGCAGGGTGATGGGGAAATCTGCCTCACCGCGCTTGAAACCCGCATGAAAGAGATGCGGATTCAGGTTTTCCTGCACAAGCAGAAAAACTTTGCCTGGCCCATCGCGGAGACGCCTACCCACTGGTTCTTGCTTGGCCTCGACAAAGACTTGAACAATGCCATGCAGTTGGCCGCGCGCAACGCTATCAAGTTCGTGTCTTCGCGCGCGAAAATCAGCGAACTGGATGCCTATGCTCTCTGCAGCATCGCTGTAAGCTTCCGCGTCACCCAGGTGGTGGATATCGTCCGCGGCGTGCACGCCATGATTCCCAAGAGCCTGTTCTCAGGACAGTTGAAAGAGGAGATGAAGGTGGTGTGACATTTTTCTGAAATCCCGAGCGAAGCGAGGGAACCCTATAGCTGGAAAGATTTCGAATGGACTAAGATGACGGTCCACAAGAACCGACCGAGCGCCATTCTTCAGAAAGCTGGGATTCTCGCTCCGGTAAGGTTCCCTCGCTTCGCTCGGGACAAAGAAAAAGCTACCTTCTCTCGGCAGGCACTGCGCTATTAATCGCCTGGCGCACTGCTTCCATCAGCTCTTCTCTGGCAGAAAACTGCTTGGGATCAACGGCCGGATGAAACACCAGCGTCGCCGTTCCGCTCTTAACTATGTTGCGTCCCTTGGGCAGCATCTCTTCCGTCCCCAGAATTGTTACCGGGACAATAGGAAATCCAGTTTCCGCCGCCAGATGAAATGGTCCTTTCTTAAACGGAAGTAAGCGGCCGTCGGGCGAGCGGGTGCCCTCGGGATAGATTGTCATGTTGATTCCGTGTCGCATGACTTCGCCGGCCCGTTTTATGCTTTGCCGGGCAGCATCACGATTGCGGCGCTCCACCGGCACAATGTCCGCCAGATCCAAAGCCTTTCCCAGAATAGGAATCCTCCATAGCTCTTTCTTAGCAAGAACCGATGTTCGCCGTGGAATCAACGGAACCAGCACCGGAGGGTCCAGGTTGGAAACGTGGTTCGACATGAAGATGTACGTTCCCGCAGGATCAATCTTGTCGAACCCCACCAGCTTGATCTTTGCTCCGGCGATCCGTGCGGTCCAATGCGCCAGCCCCATGCCGATGAAATAAAGAAAGCCCACTCTGCCGGTGATAAACGTCCAGGGAAAGGCAATGAGCGCAGCCGGCGGCATCAGAACAACAAGAAAGAGAACCGCCAGAAAGGTCCGGACCGCCCCAACCGCTATCCGAATCATGTCCGCGCGCCGCGCAACTCCTCCAGCTTGCGCGGAAGCTTCTCATAGATGCCGCCGAATCCACCGTTGGAAAGAATCGCCACCACATCGCCGCTCTGCAACTCCGGCGAGATTGCTTGCACAATGGCGTCAGCATCTGCCATTTCGCGGGCAGGCTTGCCGTTTTTCTTGATTCCGTTCACCACGGATGAGGTGGTAAGCCGTTCGTTCTCCGGCACCGCTTCAGGTTTGAAAATGCTTGTAATCACTACCTGGTCAGCCAGGGACAAACTGGCAATCAGATCTTTCTGCAGCACTTTCCTGCGCAAAGTGTTGGAACGAGGTTCAAAGATAGCCCAGAGCCGCGCCGCAGGATAGCGCGTCCGAAGCGCTTTCAGCGTGGCCGCAATCGCCGTGGGATGGTGGGCGAAATCGTCGATCACCGTAATTCCGTCCACCTCCGCCCTGATTTCCAGGCGCCGCTTCACGCTCTTGAACGACTTCAACGCTTCGGCGATTACCGCGGGCTCAATTCCGTAATGCGAAGCCATGGCTGCCGCGGCCGTCGCGTTCAGCACGTTGTATTCGCCCGCCAGTGAAAACTCAAAGCTTTGCCACGGCTGTCCCTCACGCAGCACCTGCCAGGTTGTAAGGTCAGGAGCAAACTGCAGGTCAGTGATGCGCCAGAACGAATCTTCTCGCAACCCATAGCGCTCCACCGGGGTGAATGCCTTGCCCAGGCACTCGTCCACGTTGGCGTCTGAGTCATAAGCAACAATCTTGCCTTTTCGCGGAACCAGATTGACCAATCGCTTGAAAGCCGTTTTCACCGCATCCAGGTCCTTATAAATGTCAGCGTGGTCAAACTCGACGGATGTCAGAATCACGGCCTGCGGAAAGTAGTGCAGAAACTTGGGACCTTTGTCGAAGAACGCGGTGTCGTACTCATCGCCTTCGATAATGAAATGCTTGCCCTGGCGCAGGGCAAAGCTGCTGCCAAAATTTTCTGCGATTCCGCCCACCAGGAATGACGGATCTTTTCCTGCATGTTGAAAAATCCACGCCAGCATTGATGTTGTAGTGGTCTTTCCGTGCGTGCCGGCGATCACGATAGGTTCGCGTGTGCGCAGAAAAAAATCGTAGAGCGTGTCCGGCATGGAGCGAAAAGGAATCCGCTGGTCGAGGACGTGCTCCAGTTCAATGTTGCCCCGCGAAATAGCATTGCCAACGACTACCCAGTCTGGGCGCGGTTTGAGATTGGTTTCCGCGTACGGCTGCGCTACCGGAATGGCCATGGCGGCCAGAAAATCTGACATCGGCGGATAGGCCGCCGTATCTGATCCTGTGACTTTCAAGCCTCTTTGCTTGAGCAATCCTGCCAGTGACGCCATGGCGGTGCCGCAAATTCCAATGATGTGTACGTGCTGCTGGTCCATTGAATCCAGATTAACGGATAATTGTGGCAGGTTCCAATATCTTCAGGGCTACGCCTTCACCCCTTGCCGTCAATTCCGCCTGCACCCCGATCGGCAAAGTAATGTTGTTGCTGGAAACGTGACCCGACTTGAGTCCGTGCACTACGGGTACTTCGTAATCGCGCAGCACGCGGAGAATTATCTGCTGCAAGGTGTAAGTCTCACCCGCAGGCGGACGGCAGTCCAGCATCTCTCCGAAAACGAATCCGCGCACGCCTTTCAATTTGCCTGCAAGATGGAGATGCATCAGCATACGGTCAATCCGAAACGGCTTTTCTCCAATGTCTTCAATGAAGAGAATCGTTCCTTCGGTTTGAACTTCAAATGGCGTGCCCAGCGAGGCCGCGAGCATGGAAAGGCATCCACCGTAGAGCCTGCCTTGCGCCTGCCCTGGCCGGAGTACCTCCACTCCAGCCGTTCCGATTTCCCAGCTCTCGGCGCCTTCTAGAGCATTGCTCCAACTCGCACCGTCAAAACTGCCATCGCTGATGTCCTTGGCGATCATCGGCCCATGGAACGTGATAAGGCCGGTGCGGTCCGTTATGGCCGTGAGCAGGGAAGTAATATCACTGCATCCCAGAAAAATCTTTGGATGTTGCGTAAACAGGTTGAAGTCGAGTTTCTCCAGCAGGTAGTTGGAGCCGTAGCCGCCACGAACACAGATCAGAGCTGCAATATCATCTCGTACCAGCAGTGATGTAAGTTCATTCAGCCGTCGCTCTGCGCTGCCGGCAAAATAAAGATCGCGGGTAAAAATCTCGGGAGAAAAGACCGGCTCATATCCCATCTCGCGCAGACGGTTGCAACCACGCTCAAACGCCTCACGATTGAAGCTGCTGGCCGGAGCCAAAAGCCCGATTTTGTCGCCCGGCCTGAGCGCGCGCGGTTTCAACCCTTTTTTCTCAGCCAAAGAATTCACCCTGGCAGTTGATTTGTGCCGGCCCCCGCAGCAGCACCTCAGCGCCTTCCCACAGCACTTCCTGGTTGCCACCCGGCGCATGGACTTTTACCGGAGACTTCACGTGACCGGCGGCAATGGCCGCCACCGCTGACGCGCACGAGCCGGTTCCGGATGACTGGGTCTCGCCCACTCCGCGTTCAAAGAAGCGCACATCAATTCTGTTTGGCCCGGTAATGCGTACGAATTCCACATTCACGCCGTCTCTAAAGATTTCTTGCTGCTGGATTTTTGCGGCCTCCTCATGCCATCTGGCAGAGAACTCTATTACGAACACTACCAGGTGAGGATTGCCCATGGAAACCGGAGTTCCGGAGATCTCTCCCGCGCCGATTTTCACGGAAATGGGCCTGCCCACTTCCGGCTTGCCCATCGCCGTCTCAAATTCGTAACGCTGCCCATTCTGCGAGATCAGCTCACATACTTTGAGTCCCGCGCCTGTCTGGATGCGCAGCGGGCTTTTGCTGCCGCTCGCCACCAGATGAGCCGCCACGCAGCGCGTCCCATTTCCTGAAATTTCAGCCTCGCTGCCATCAGCATTGATGAGCCGAATGGCCATATCGGCATCCTGCGAAGGCTCCAGCCACTCCACTCCGTCAGCTCCCACGCCGTTGTGACGGTCGCAAATGGCCCGGGTGAACGCGTGCAAATCTGCGGGTGCGTAGCGCCTCTGGATGATAAGGAAATCATTCCCGCACGCAGAAGCCTTGGTGAAAGGGACGTTCATGCTCAATCGGTCTCTGGACCGCCGACCGCGATGAAACTGCCAAGGTCCTTCGATTGACGCAGGCTGGCCATGATCTCCTCATGCTGCCGCCGGGTGCCGTCCACGGTGAAAATGATTTTCTTTTTTCCGTTGGTGCGAATCAGCTTCATGTCCTGCATGGTTTTGCCGTGGTCTTCCAGAACCGAATCAATTTCTTCCGTGATTTCCTCGGCAACTCGATCAGTAAGAATGCTGTAATGCATGAGCGAAGATTTCAGGCTGTATCGCCGCTCCAGAGCGCCCAGCACCTGCAGGCACAGGAGGAGGAGAGCTGTGGCGAATACGGCGAGCCCGTACAGTCCGCCGCCGCACGCCATGCCGATGGATGCTACGACAAAGATGGTTGCGGCGGTAGTCAACCCGCTGATGCTGCGCTGCGCGTGCAGTATTGATCCGGCTCCGATGAAGCCGATGCCAGGAATAATCTGCGATGCAATGCGTGTGTGATCGCCCCCTACCGCGTTGGCCAGTTGCACCGAGATCACTGTGAACATGGCGGCGCCGAAGCAGATGAACATGTTGGTCCGCAGCCCCGCAGGACGGTGTTTTAGCTCGCGCTCAATACCGACAATTCCGCCCAGCACAGCCGCCAGAAGCAGCCGTCCCAGGTCCTGGGACAGCACTTCCGTATAAGAAACGTGCGGCCATGTGACTGCTAGAGACATTTCACTCCACTGATTTGCAGATGAATTGCCAAAGCTGCCGAGATTTTAGCATTGATGTCAGTGGAGAGAACGGTAGATGGTGGCCTTGGGCTGCCCCTGCGAACTGATCACGGTTAGCATCTCCAGGTCTTTGGGAAATAAGCGGACAGAATGCGCCACCGCGTCCTGATCGATGGCGATAACGTAGTCCGATGATTTCGCAGGCTGGCTGAGTGCGATCTCCCATTCCGGCGGATTGCTCTCGCGCAACACGCGCCGGAAGGGAATTCCTGCCAATTCCACCGCGCCCGAATGTGCGCTGAAATCCATCATGATCGTCGCCGTGTCCGGAAGCTTTTGCAATTCGGAAGCAAGCTTTTGGTCGAACTGCAGGCGCGCCTTGCCGTTCACCTCAGCTTCACGCAGCATGATGGGAGTTCGTCGCCATACACTGGTGTAACTCCAACCGGTGATGATCAACAGCACACAGGCGGTAAGATAACGGCTTCGTGGCCAGATCTTCCCTCCCAAGTCCACCAGCAGACCGGTGAAAGCAGCCGCCGCAGGAAGCATCTGCAGGCCATAACGTACGTTGTAATAGCTGAAGGGCCACCAGTGCGGCACATACACCGGCACGCTCCCCCAGGCAATGCACGCCGGATAAAAGACCACGGGCATCCAGAGCAAAAGCCAGGGAAGAAAGCGATGGGCAAAATAAAAGACACACAGCAGAGAAGCAAATGCAATCGCGAGGAGCAGGCGCTCAGTCCAGCCTTCGCCCAGCGTAAGCCGCGAGGCCTTGAGGAAATACAAAGTTGCTGTGCGCGCAGAATTCTCACCGGGATAACTGGTCCACGTCGGCGTCCAGCTTCTCTGCTGGATGGCGCGAGCGGAATACGGCCCATTGGCAAACTCAAGAGCATTGCCGTATTCGTTGTGATTGTAGGCCAACCACACTCCGGCGACCACTAACGGCAGCAGAACAAAACTGAAGAAACTCCGCAGATATGGTTGGGTCCAGAGCAACCGAACATCCCGGTTCTGGGGGATTGCAGGCCATCTCGCCCGCTGGAACCACAACACCAGAAACGCGCCAAAGGCCATGAGCGCTGCCAGAAACCAGCCGTCATAACGAACAAGCATTGCGGCCGCCACGACCAAAGCAGATTTTTCCAGTGATCGACTTGTGCGAGAAAGATCCGCCGCCGCATCACGCGCGAACTCAGAGAAATAGACCACCGCCCAGATGAACAACGCCAGGTAAAGCGACTCCCCCATGGCGGTTGACTGCATATAGATCAGGTTCGGATTCAGCGTATAGATGAGGGCTGCTGTCCAGGCCGCGAGCCGAGAACCCAGGCCGCGCACCAGACGAAAAATCCCGAGAGCACCCGCAATGTAGGCGATCATTGAAACAATGGAGCCGCCCACGCCTGTTTGCCACAGACGATCATTGATCACAAACGGAATATCAAGCAGGTGCGGAAGCGGCAGCCAAACTGTGCCAAGCTGAAAAATTCCGGGCGTACGCGAATCAAAGACCCGCCTCGCAATGTTGATGTGCGCGACAGCGTCACCATACAAGAGGATGGCATTGTACGTGTAATAGAAGATCAGCGATGCCGCTGAAATCGCAATCGCAGCCGCCGCGAGAAAGATGTAATCGCGGGAGTCATCATAAGGCGATGCGTTGTTGCTGGTGTGCTCCTGGAGCATCTGCAACGGAATTGTACATGGGTGAGACAAGCCGGCCGCAGCGGTAGCTATTGGGAAAGAGATTTGTAGAAAGAGTGAACGCGCCGCAGCGCGTCCACATCTACAGTTCAGTCAAGATGAGTTAGTTCACGAAAAATCTTATAGCGCTCATCAATCTCTTCCCGAGTCAATTTCTGCAGGCGCTCGGTGCCGAACGCCTCCACGGCAAATGAGCCCATCACGCCGCCGTAGAACATCGCGCGCTTGAACACATCGCGTGTGAGCTTTTCCTGCGATGCTACGTAGCCCATGAAGCCTCCGGCAAAGCTATCGCCTGCACCGGTGGGATCGGTGACAGCCTCAATCGGAAGGGTGGGTGCGCGGAACGGGTGATTGCCAATTCCGAATGCTCCATTCTTGAAAAATACAGTCGCACCGTACTCGCCGTGCTTGATCACCAGCGCCTCCGGGCCCATTCTCAAAATTTTCTGGGCCGCGCGTGCCAGGCTGGGATCACCGGCCAGCATCCTGGCTTCCGTGTCATTGATCAGCAGCGCGTGTACCTGTTTGAGCATTTCATTCAGGTTCTGGCGATGGCCGTTGATCCAGTAGTTCATGGTGTCGCCACCCACAAATTTTGCGTGCTGCATCTGCTTGCGCACCCTGACCTGCAGGACGGGATCGATATTGGCGAGGAAAACGTAGTGACTATCTTTGAATTTGTCTGGAATCTGGGGATTGAAGTTACCGAAGACCCCAAGCTGGGTGTCCAGCGTTTTGGCTTCATTCACGTTTTCGCCGTACTCGCCTGACCAGAAAAAGCTCTGGCCTTTCTCCCTTGCAATCCCGCTGATGTCGATGTTGTGATCATGAAAAACTTTTTCTTCCCGTGCGGTAAAATCCTCGCCTACCACGGCGACCACGCGCACCTGGGTGAAGAAGCTTGCGGCAAGGGAAAAATAGGTTCCGGCGCCACCGAGGATCTTATCGGTTTTGCCGTAGGGAGTCTTAATGGCGTCAAAAGCTACAGAACCCACCACGAGCAGTGACACTAGGCTTTTGCCTCCTGGCCTTTTTTCAGATATTTATCCAGCAGCAGGCTGAGCTTTTGCCGCGTGCCGGCAGGAATCTTTTCCGGATCGGTCAGAATTGCATACTGCAGCGCTGATCCGCATTTGCACTTGCGTTCTTTCGGCATCAGCGCTACTGCCTGTTTCACCACGCGGGCAGCGTTGTCAGCATTCGTGTGAAGCACCTTGACGATTTGGTCCACGGTGACGGAGTCGTGGTCAGGATGCCAACAGTCGTAATCGGTCACCATTGCCATGGTGGCATAGCAGATCTCGGCTTCACGCGCCAGCTTGGCTTCCTGCAGGTTCGTCATGCCGATCACATCGGCTCCCCAGCTCCGGTAGAGGTTGGATTCCGCTTTGGTCGAGAACTGCGGCCCTTCCATACAGACGTATGTACCTCCGGCCTTGCCTGTTACGGCATTGTCCTTGCAAGATTGGCCGATAGCCGAAGAGACTTCTGGGCAGACTGGATCGCCAAAGGCCACATGGGCAACGATCCCGTGGCCGAAGAACGTTGCTGTGCGGTTGAACGTCCGGTCAATGAACTGATCGGGGATCACGAACTCGGTGGGCTTGTGTTCTTCCTTCAGAGAACCAACGGCGGAGACTGAGAGTATGCGCTCCACGCCGAGGTCCTTCATGGCATAGATGTTGGCGCGAAAATTCAATTCGCTGGGCAGCAGGCGATGCCCGCGCCCATGACGCGCCAGAAACGCCACTTTACGCCCCTCCAGCATGCCAAGAACGAATGAGTCGGATGGCTCGCCAAAGGGAGTCTGTACTGTGACTTCACGCATATCGCTCAGTCCGGGCATGGCATACAGTCCACTGCCGCCGATGATGCCTATTTCAGCTTGTTGCAAGAGAAGCTCCTGATGGGCTGGTTAACAGGTGATTATAACAATCGCGTTATCGCTCGACGGAGTTACTGAGCGGAAAAGCAAAAGGCCGGAGCTTTTGGCCCCGGCCTTGTCTGGGAGGAGGGATATGGTTCAGGCGCTGCGTCGCGGGCGAATGCTCAGGTCGCGCACCTGTGTGAGCAGGGTGGACCGCTGCATGGAGTCGAGCTTTGACAGCAACGGCACCACCTCAGCAATGAAGTCGTCCTGCATCAGTTCAGAGATTTCATCTTCCAGTGTGCGGCCGGAACCTTTCAGCAGGTCTGCCACGGAAACTTCAAGCGCTGTAGCCAGCCGTTGCAGAGAAGAGAGTGTAGGCACGGCTTTTTCATTTTCGATCTTTGATACATACGTTCTGGGGACCTGCATGCGCAACGCAAGCTGGCGCTGGCTGAGCCCGGATTTCTGCCGTAATCCCCGGATGGCCGCGGCAATCTGTAAATGCGAATGATTGCCCGCCGGCGGCTCCATGATAGGCGGTTGTTCCATCAGGATCGGCTCAGGCTCGTCCGCATCCAGCGAAGTTTTGCATTTTCTGCAAAGATTGTTGTTGGTCCGGAACTGGACGAGATGACAATGGTCACAACGCACAACTTCCCGGGAATCCACCGGTGCCAGAGTTGTCGCCATGAATTTTTTTCGGAGGGCCAGAGCAGGCTCTACTCCAAAAAACGCTACTCCTGGGAGTCCCCTTGTTCTCTGGGTACTCTCAACGGTAGTCTCTAGTAGGATTTGCGGCTTGTCAACGGAAAAATACAGGTGAAACACGTAAAAATATCGGAATTAGCCAGTGAATAAAAGGAGAATAACGGTACAAAGCCATGATTGATCGCGCTTCCGCATGGAACCTGATGTGCGAGTATACCCAGTCTGAAAGCCTGCGCAAGCACATGCTGGCGGTTGAAGCCTGCATGCGTGCCTACGCGCGCAAGTACGGCGAGGACGAGGAGAAGTGGGCCATTACCGGCCTGCTGCACGACTTTGACTATGAGAAATACCCCACACAGCAGGAACACCCGTTCGTGGGCAACAAAGTTTTGGAAGAGCGCGGCTATCCCGAGGAAATCCGGCGAGCCATCCTCTCTCACGCGGATTACAGCGGCGTGAAGCGCGAAAGCAAAATGGAGAAGACGCTCTACGCCTGCGACGAGCTTGCCGGCTTCATTACCGCAAGCGCTCTGGTCAAACCCAATAAATCGCTGGCCGAAGTGGAAGCAAAATCAGTCCGGAAGAAAATGAAAGACAAGGCATTCGCGCGCAGCGTAAACCGTGACGACATCATCAACGGCGCTGCCGACCTTGGCGTTGACCTGGAAGAACACATCGCGTTCTGTATTGAAGCGATGAAGGCGATTGCGGGAGAGTTGGGATTGGCGGGAACTTCCCCGGCGCAACAATAAATTAACGCACCGCTGTGCTCACGGGACAAGGCTCAAGCCGGCTTGGATAGTCCGCCGCCATTTTGTTTCCGCCATTGGCAACGGGGTCGACTGCCAGCAGCCACTTCTGATCGTTCTTGGTTCCAGAAGGGAGGCTAAAGCGTATCTGGTATGCCGACAAAATTTCTTCATTCCAGAACCGATTGAGATCGTTCTGGTCGAGTTGTGTGCGTTTGCTGTCGTGCAACATCGCTGAGTTACGCACGCCGTATGTGTATACCGTGCCTCCACTGCGCTCGGCGAATTCAGATAACGCAGTCGCGGTTGCTGCTGCCCAGGGGAAAGCCGCTGGTGACTGATCTTTTACCCACAAAACGAAAAGCCGTACTCCTTTTCGTGATAGTTCCCGGGCCAGTTCCTTCTCCGAAATGTGCGTGCTCACGTTGTCCTCTCCATCCGTGAGAAGAACGATAGTGTCACCGGGGCGAACAGGAGTAAATTGCGCCAAGCCTTGATGGATCGCATCCAGCAAGGCTGTAGTTCCGCGTCCGGCCGACTTCAATCGTGCGATGGTTTCCGGAATGATGTGGTGCAAGCGATCGGGGTCAGAGGTAAACTCATTCCCAAAGACTACCTGCTTGTTGAAAATCCCGAAGGCAACTTGCACGCCATCGGGGAGATGATCAAGGTTCTCGTCGAGTATCTCCTTTATGTGCTGCACCGTTTCCTTTTTGTTTAAAACCGCGCCGCCTTCCACCGACATGCTTCCGCTGCCGTCAAGCAGCAGCAGGACACGAAAATTTCGAATGCGCTCAACCTCGCTAACCGGAAGAAAGTCTTTGTTAATCCTGGCGTGGAGCATGGCAGGCTGAATGGTTGGGATGAATTTGCCGGTGGTTGCATCTACCATTGTCGCTGGAACAGAGATGTTGCAGATTTGCGCTATGCCTTTTAGCGGGATCATGCCCAGCACCAGGGCCAAGCTATAGGTGATGTTTCGAAACCTCAGGAACAAAGCAGGAACTCCGGCGCTATGATACATCTGATCTACGGGGCGGGCAGACAAATCTCTGATTTCTCTGGCGCAAGATGTATTCGGAAGTGAACAGCGCTGAACCCATGCGTAGAACTCTGAATCAAGTTGCTTTCAACTTGAATCGATTTTCATGGAGGATCACTCAACCATGCCGCTGGTTCGAATTTCACTCGTGGAAGGGAAGCCTGAAACTTACAGGCAAAAAGTAGGTGACGCAGTACACCGCGCCATGGTGGAGACCATCAATGTTCCACCGCTTGATCGCTTTCAGATCATCACCTGCCACGTAAAATCAGATTTCATCTACGACGCCGAGTATCTGAACATCTCGCGGAGTGATGACTTGATCATGATCCAAATCACCCTGAACACCGGCCGTACTACGGAGATGAAGAAAGCCTTTTACAAGCGGGTTGTTGAGCTGCTGGTTCAGGACGTGAAGATTCGCCCTGAAGACGTGCTTATCTGTCTGGTAGAGGTGGCCAAGGAGAACTGGTCGTTCGGCAACGGCGTGGCCCAGTACGCGAGCTGAACTACTCCACAGCAAGCGCGCCTGATCGAATTACCTCCGCGATCCTGGCGAAATCACTGGCAAAAACCCGATCTTGCTCGATCCTGGGACTCACCTTTCGGATAGCTGCGTGCGCCCGCTGCAACAGCGGGCTGGTCTTGAGCGGAGCAAGAAAGTCGATAGCCTGCGCCGCTGCACAAGCCTCAATGGCCAAAACGTGAGTGGTGTTTGCGACCACCTTCTTGAGCTTGATGGCCGCAGCCATTCCCATGGAGACGTAATCTTCTTTATTGCCGGATGTAGTAATGGAGTCCACCGATGCAGGATGGGCGAGGACTTTGTTTTCGCTGGCCAGGGCGGCTGCGGTGACCTGCGGCATCATGAAGCCGGAGTTGATTCCAGCGTCGGGCGCAAGGAATGCAGGCAGGTTTTCATTCAATGCGGGATTCACCAGGCGCTCGATGCGGCGCTCAGAAATTCCAGCCAGCGCCGTAAGCACGATGGCCAGATAATCCAAAGCGAAGGCCAGCGGCTGGCCGTGGAAGTTGCCGCCGGAGATCACGTCGCCAACCGGCTGGCCTTTCTGGACAAAGACCAAAGGGTTGTCGACAGCAGAGTTCATCTCCACGTCAAAAGTGCGGCGGCAGAAATCCAGTGTGTCGCGGACCGCGCCATGGACTTGCGGAATGCAGCGCAGTGAGTACGCGTCCTGCACACGGCTGCAGTCTTTATGTGACTGCCGGATCTCACTGCCCGCAATCAGCCGGCGCAAGTTCGCCGCAACCTTTACTTGGCCGTCGTGAGGACGCGCAGTATGGATGCGTTCATCAAAAGCGACGTCTGTACCGCGCAGTGCGTCCAGCGTCATGGCTCCAAGCACATCCGCCGTGGCCGCCAGGTTTTCTGCGGACAGCAAAGCAAGACTGCCGACGGCCAGCATGGCCTGTGTGCCGTTGATGAGAGAGATGGCCTCTTTGGCCTCGGGTACAAGCGGTTTGATCTGAGCGCGCCGCATGGCCTCGGCGCTGTTCATGCGCGCACCTTCGTAAAGGACCTCTCCTTCACCGATCATGGCCAGAGCAAGATGGGCCAGCGGAGCCAGGTCACCGCTTGCGCCCACGCTGCCTTGCGACGGAATCACCGGATGAACTTTGCGGCTGACCATCTCACAAAGCAGGTTGATGACATCAGCCCGTATGCCGGAGAAGCCTTTGGCCAGCGAGTTGGCGCGCAGCACCATCATCGCGCGTGTCTCAGCCTCGCTGAGCGGTTCGCCTACGCCGGCCGAATGCGAACGGATAAGATTAAGCTGGAGCTGGCGGTTCTGAGCCGGGTCAATGTTCACATCACTGAGTTTGCCCACGCCGGTGGTGATGGCGTACGCTACGCGGTTTTCGCGGACGAGTTTGTCTACCACGGCCCGCGCCGCGTCCACTTTCTCGCGCGCATCAGGCGCAAGCATTACCGGGCGGTTGTCATACACCACTTCCCGCAGGTCGTCGAACGTCAGGTTATTTCCATTCAGCTTGAGCGGATTCATGAACTTTGTG
>DATFDA010000161.1:0-2960 GCA_035252525.1 Candidatus Angelobacter sp.
CAACTGAGGCCGGCGATCTGCAGCGGCTCCTTTGCGCCTTCAGGCGTAAGCTGCGCTGCCGAGATCAGCACCTCGCGGTTCTTGCCCGTCGCCGTGTCGTACTTTACCAGGTCACGCCCAGGTCCGCCGGCCACTGGCTCCGTCCTGATATAGGATTGTCCGCCATCGAACCAGCGCGGTGGCGGCGAAGGACGCTCGCTGAATTCGCCACTAAAGATGCGGGTGATCGTATCCTTTGGCGTTTCCGGCGTTGGCGACGGCGCAGGTTGTTGCGCGAACGACACCGCCGACAATACGACGACTGAGATAAACGCAAAGCGACGAAGGGCAGCCTGGGTCATTAAATTCTCCGAATGAATTGGAACAGAGATGCTACGGGAGAGGGTGGGAGAATGCAATCGTTCTCTGCCGCCGGTAAGCCCGCAGTGTCCAGGCTGCAAAAGCCGAAGCGAACCAATCAGGAGCTAACCACAAGGACAGAAAAGCACGCGTTTCACAGCTATGCCATGTTTGCGGACCGCCTGTGATGATTAAACGTCAGGGTGAAAAGGAATACTGGGAAGAAGCGTCACCTGTGTTTTGCCCTCCGCCAATATCTTCTGGTATTCCTCGGCGCTGAGTTGACGGGCATTTCTGCGGCTGAGTACGCGATTTTCGTAATTGTGTGGCATACATTCTCCTTTCCACATTTGCTCTTCTTATGGTAACCCTGCTGGCATGGCTAGCTAATTCGTATTCTTCTGCCGGGTCCATTCGGGTTGTCCCATTTTGGAACTGCACCACAAGGGGGAAAGACGGAACAAATCGTCAATTCGCCGCTGGCTTCGTCTTTGATTCATGCAGAGTCAGAAAACCTCCTGTCTCCCCGTCTTTCCATGTTTCTCTTTCATCCTCTGTGATCTCTGCGTTCTCTGGGGTGGGCCGTTTGTTCCGTTGCGACCTTTGCGTCCTTTGCGGTGAATGCCTTTCTTCTTCTGCGGGTAATCCATAGCTAGCTCCTATATGTCATTTTCTGCACCAACTCGTAACAAAGGGACCCAAAACTAATCCGTGATCTGCCGTTATTGCTGAGAAACCACAACCGCGTCTCAAAAAAGCTCACCTAAGCACAGGTTTCTATCCAGCTACAATCCATAAGTACTAAGTATTGGAATTCCTTCATCCAGAATGATGAACTCTGGCCAGCTCTGCATTGTGAGTATGTGCACAGCCCCAACGGAGGAATTCATGAGTGACGGAAAGGTGCAGTCCCCTCTAGACCTCACCGAAACCCAACCACAAACCGTTCCCAGTACAGAAACCAAACAGAATCAAAAGAGGAACCTTCATAAAACTCGCTACAGTGACCTGCCTTTCAACGGAAGCAGGCGCTCTTTTATGGGCAAAGCCGGTGGTCTGACCGCCATGGCCGTTGCAGCCGCCATGGTTCCCCTGGAACCTTTGCTCGGCGGTAAAGAGACCCAGGCAGAAGCCTCGGATATAACGTATTCGGAGAGTAACCGCGCTAGCAGTGCGTTCAATTATCGTACAAAGGAAGCGCAGGCTGAGAAGATCAGCCCACCAGTCGCGGCTGACAACGGTGATTTCGCGTTGTACACAGACCACAGCGGCACCTGGAGCAAAACGCTGCCGCATAGCAACCTAGGGATCGTGAATCCAACATCTTTCAACAGCCTTACTACCGCTCTCACCAACGGGGACTTCGCAGATTTCCAGAATATCCTGGTGGGCAACCCCGGTGGTACCAATGTGAACGCGCAACTCAACGGGCCTCAGACGGAGCTGTCTTTTGATCTGGAAGGCCTTGATTCGCATGCCACGGTGCTCGATGCCTCACCCACCATCGCCAGCGCGCAGACCGCAGATGAAGAGGTGGAGCATTATTGGGCGGCCATGCTGCGCGACGTGAACTTCACCGATTATGACGGCAACGCGACTGTGGCCCAGGCCGTGACTGAATTGAATAATCTTACCTACATCAAGAGCACCGCAAATAACGAATACCCGTTTCCGGTGACAGCGAAGAACCTGTTCCGCGGCCAGATCGTACCCGGCGATGGCAATATTCCGGGCCCCTATCTCTCGCAGTTCCTGCTGCACCCAAGGACATTTGGTGCTCTGCCTATCAACATGATGTTCAAAGTCTTCGCTGCCAACCAGAACTTCATGACCAGCCCAACGGAGTACCTGAATGTGGTAAATGGCTTCCCCCCGACCGGCCAATTGCAATTTGATCCGACGCTCCGGTTCTTGCGCAATGGCCGGGATTTGGCCTCGTACACCCACGTGGATGTGCTCCATGAAACCTACTTCCTTGCCTTCCTGCTGCTGCTGTCGCTGAATGCGCCGCTGAACAAGGGCAATCCATACAACGGTTCCAAAACCGAACACGGGTTTGGCACGTTGGACGCGGCAGATTGTTCCGCAACGCTGCCGGAAGTGGCAACGCGTGCGCTCAAAGCGTCATGGTTCCATAAGTGGATCGTCAACCTGCGTCCGCGTCCGGAGGATTACGGCGCCCTGATACAAGCACACTTTACGAACCAGAATCCCATGCCGCAGGCCGCAGCCCATTTGCACGCGGATGCCCTCAATTCGCAAGCAGTCGCCAAAACTTTCACGCAGTTTGGCACCCGCCTGCTGCCGCAGGCTTTCCCGGAGGGCGCGCCAACTCACCCGTGTTACCCGACTGGACACGGAACCGTAGCGGGCGCATGTATCACGGTGCTCAAGTATTTCTTTGACTGCACCCTGCCTATCCAGCCCTTGCTGCAAGCCGCGCACACGGACGTGATGCAGACTAGCGAGGACGGCCTCTCACTGGTGCCTTACACCGGCACAGACGCTGCCAGCCTCACCATCAACGGCGAGCTGTCAAAGCTGGCGCATAACATTTCCTTTGGTCACGGCATCCATTCCGGCATTCACTTCCGCAGTTCCACGCGCGCTTCCATTCTGTT
>DATFDA010000162.1:0-3121 GCA_035252525.1 Candidatus Angelobacter sp.
GCACCCACAAACTCAGGTGAGAGCAGGCGCATGTAGCCGGCCAGACAGACCAGATCCACTCCAGCTTCTTTGAGTGCGGCGATCACTTCTCGATCATGCTCTTCGCGGACGCGACCTTTGGAAGGGATCAGTTTTGCATTCAGCCCGCGCCGCCGCGCCGACTCCAGTCCCGGTGCATCAGCTCGATTGGAAATCACTATAGCAATCTCGGCCTGCAGCCGTCCGGCTTTAATTGATTCGGCAATGGCTTCAAAATTGGAGCCGCGCCCGGAAAGCAGAATGCCAAGTTTTGGGAGAGCTGCCATGCGCTCAGGCGTAAAGGACCTTGCGATCGCCTTTGACGATGCGGCCCATCAGGTAAGCCTTCTCGCCGGCCTTCTCGATCATCGACTGCACGCGCTTGAACTTCTTGGCCGGGACCACCAGCACCATGCCAATGCCCATATTGAACGTGCGCATCATGTCGTCCTGAGGCACATTGCCGATCTTCTGCATGTGGGTGAACACGGGTAGAACCGGCCAGGTGCCCATCTCCACGATGGCAGCCGTTCCTTTGGGCAGCACGCGCGGCAGGTTATCTGTAATGCCGCCGCCGGTAATGTGGGCCATGGCATTGATCAGTTCGGCATCAATCAACTTGCGCAGCAGCGGCCAGTAACTCTTGTGCGTCTTCATCAACTCGCTCCCAGCCTTGCCGTGCAAATCGTTGACGTATGTTTCCGGTGTGTATTGCGCGACATCAAAGAACAACTTCCTGGCCAGAGAATAGCCGTTGGTGTGCAGCCCGTTGGAAGGCAGACCTACCAGCACATCTCCCGGTTCTACTTTCTCGCCGGTGATGATCCTGCTCTTATCTGCGATGCCGACTATGAATCCTGCCAAATCATATTCGCCTCTGGGATAAAAGCCCGGCATCTCCGCAGTTTCTCCGCCGATCAGGGCGCAGCCATTGTGCTTGCATGCCTCGGCAATACCTTCCACAATCTTCTCCGCCACATTCGGGTCCAGTGTCCCTGTGGCCAGATAATCCATGAAGAACAAAGGTGTAGCACCCTGCACGGCAATGTCATTCACGCAGTGATTGACCAGGTCGCCTCCTACTGTATGGTGCAGGTCCATCATGAAGGCAAGTTTCAGCTTGGTGCCCACGCCGTCAACGCTCGAGACCAGCACCGGATCGCGAAACTTCTTCTTATCGATGGCATACATGCCGCCAAAGCCACCAATTTCACTCACCACACCCTTGGTGAAGGTGCGATGGGCCAGGTACTTGATGCGCTGCTTGGCGCGGTCGGCGCGGTCAATATTGACCCCGCTGTCAGCGTAAGTGATGGAAGCTTTCTTCAATGAGAATCGCCCTGTGTTTTTGCGGGGATGCCGTTGGCTAAACTGAAATTGTAGCACGCGGTCTGAGCCGCTCCTGCTTTTGAGCCGGGAGATGAATCCACGTAGTTCGTGCGGTTTTTGACGGGATCTGTAATCCTCGACGAACAGGATCAATGCTCGATTGCGGAAAAACTATGTGGAGTTGGTTTAAGGAATGCCCGCAGAAAGATTTATCGTTTTTCCGCGCCATATACCTGGACACCATAATTTCTTACCGCTCATTCAGCAACAGCTAAGTTGTAAGCTGCTTGCCAACTGAGTCCAGCACCCCATTGATAAAGTGCACAGATTCCGGCGCGGAAAATTTGCGCGCGATCTCCAGCGCCTCATTAATCACCACCGGCTTGGGAGTATCGCGGTAGCGAAGGAACTCAGCGACTCCAGTGCGCAGAACGTTGCGGTCAACCGCCGCCATCCGCTCCATCTTCCAATGCTGCGCGTGTTTTTGGATCAGGTCATCCACTCCCTGCCCCGCATCGACGGCCACATTGAAGAGGTCTTCAGCAAAATCGCGCGTCTCTCCGTCCACTTCCGGCCTTTCTCCCCAAAAGGTCTTGCGCACGTGCTCCGGCGCCTGCTTGCCCATGTCCCACTGGAACAGCATTTGCAAACAGAGTTCGCGGGCTTTGCGCCGTGTTCCCACTGGTTATCTCGCTGGACCTTTCTGCTTGGATGCCGCGCTGCCGGTTTTGCGTTTCAGGCTGACCATCTCAATGGCCGACATGGCTGCCTCAAAGCCTTTATTACCGGCCTTCAGCCCGGCGCGGTCCAGCGCCTGCTCCAGGTTCTCACAGGTCAGAACACCATAGGTGTGAGGCACGCCTGTTTCCTGGGCTGACTGGCCGATGCCGCGTGTTACCTCCGTAGCGATGTGTTCGTAGTGCGTGGTCTCGCCGCGAATGAGGCAGCCGAGTGTAATGATGGCGTCGTAATTTCCTGTCTCCGCCAGGGTGCGCGCCTCCGAGGGGACCTCAAACGAGCCCGGCACACGGACTACCGTGATGTCCTGTTCACGGCATCCGCAGCGCCGTAAGGCGTCCAGTGATCCTTGCAGCAGCCGCTCAGTGATAAACGAATTCCAGCGCGCCACCACGATGCCAAAGCGCATGCCCGCCGCGTTCAAGTCGCCTTTCACGGCATCAGCTTTGGCGCGGTCTTTCTGCCAGAAGAGGACTTCCACTCCCTTTGCCGGCTCGGCGATCAGAAAACGTGATCCCCATTTTGTGGGCTGGATGTCCTTTGTTACCTTGAATCGCTTTTCATTCAGGATTGCGCGTATTGAATCGAGGTCATTGACTTCTATCCAGACGTCACTGTACAACTCTTCACGGCCTTCTACGAACTCCAGTTGTCCCACCGGCACCACGAATGCCTCCCCGCGTCCACGCTCGGTTTTCCAGCCGCGCCCGCGCTCAAAGCCGAGCGCGTCAAATAGGTCCGCCAGAGCTTGCAGCTCTTTCGCGCTGGTCTTTCGGATTGTGGTAATGCCCTTGATCACAATCTAGAGGTACTCGCCTTTCCACTCGTTGCCGCAGTCTTCGCAGTGCCAACTGTTTCTCGGGACTGTTAACGGGATGGCAAAAAGCCACAGAGCAACCAGGGCTACTTCCCGGTTAAAAGTTTCAAAATCCACGTCTCGCGAACCGCATTTCGGGCATGCTGGCTGACCATATTCCTCTCCCACTTCTTCAGCAGAGAATCCTTCAGGGATTTCCTGCCCCAAAACGGCCAGTGC
>DATFDA010000163.1:0-4342 GCA_035252525.1 Candidatus Angelobacter sp.
TGTTAACCATTGTGGTGCATTGGACGGTAGGTCTTTTTTGTTCTGTGATTTATCATTAGGCTTCGCTCAAAATCGGCCCCATCGAAATTTAGATTGTCACTTGTAGTCCACCAGAATCACAACTTTTTAAGGTAAATGGGGCCTTGACTTAGACTCCATGGCCGAGGTTGTAATAACTCTCACGCAATCAAGAATAAGCCATGATCGACATTTCCACTTTCCACAGCAGGACTTTTTCGGGTCAGCTCCACACGGATTTCACGGTGCAAGCGGGTAACGGCACGCCCCTGGTTCTAAAGCTGGTGGAAGTGGTGGAAAAGCAGACCCCTGCCAACGTGGAGCTGTTCACTTTGCATTTTCAAGGGCCCGCATCTCTGCGCCTGGCGCAGCAGATCCATACGTTGCAGCATGACAAGCTGGGTACATTTCAAATTTTCCTAACTGCGGTGGAAGGTAACAACCAAACCATTACCTATGAAGCCGTGTTCCACAGGCTAAGGCAATCATGAACAGTCTGGAAAAGATCACGCTTCGGCCGGTCCGGCCATCTGACGAAGAGTTATTGCGCGAGCTTTACCACAGCACGCGCGAACAGGAGCTGGCACAGGTGCCATGGACGCCGGAGCAGAAGCAGGCATTCGTGGAAATGCAATGGCAGGCGCAGAAGAGACACTATGCATCAGAGCATCCGCGCGCTGTTCACGTAATCATCTGCCTGGAAGGCATACCAGTGGGCAGACTGTACCTGGACCGCAGCGGTGATGCGCTGCATATCCTTGACATAACTCTGCTGCCGGAACATCGCAGCCATGGCACCGGGACCTACCTGCTGGGGCAGCTCATGGATGAAGCCAGAAGCGCACGGAAGCCGGTTACAGTGTTCGTGGAGAGCTTCAACCCTTCACTGCGATTTTTTCAGCGGCTAGGCTTCAGCGCTGCGGAGCAGAAGGGCTTCCACTTCCTCATGAAGTGGAGCGCGGATACTGCTGCTCCGGCACACGCTGGTTCTCAAGCGGTAAACTCCTAAACTCCAATCGCCTTGCGCACCGTCAGGCGGTTGATGATGGCCACGTACTGCTCCGGTCCAGCCGGAACAATGAGCAGAGCGAACTGTCCCAGTTCAGGATGCTCGAAAAAGTATGTGTCCTGGCTAACGCCCTGCGCCGGACCTCCTGAAAAGCTGAGGCTGAAGGCTGATGTCTGGGCGGCATTGCTGATGGCGGCCGGCGGCGGCACGGCCATGATGCCTGCATTCGGCGGCGCTGGGGTTTGAAAATCCTGTATGGCAAGCAGCGTAAGCCAGAACACTTCGCCGTTTCCTGACGTGGGGCTGACCTTGAACGCCGATCCAACTGCTTGAGCAAAGGCATCGCGCGTAAGGTGATCAAGCCCGGCAAATTTCTGCCCGGGCGATTCGCTGTGCGGCAGCGATGCAGGCGGAACGTGCGTGGAAGCGCCGTTCTTCTGCGGCAAATTTCTGTCCCCCGGAAGCGCTCTGTTCCCCGCGAATGCCTCAAATGGGTTGGCCAGGCAGGCGGCGGCTGAAAGCACACTGCCGCGCATGAATATCCGTCGTGAAACCTTCATTTGTTACCTCTCTTTTCCTGGATACAAACCGGAACCTGAACTGCTTGAGTGGGGGAAGATTGCTGGAAAGATAACCTAAGTCCGTGGCCTTGGAAATGAAAATCTTCTAATTAACTAACTTTAGTAACTACCCTAGAAGCGCAAGGGTTTTCCCCCTCGCATGTAACTTTGGTGTTTCTTATAAAGGTTTCCTAAGTTTTTATTCTTGACAAAGTTCCTGCTTGAAAGCAGAGTACCTGATGACACCCCCCAGAGTCAGGTTGACGGTAACGACGGATTAAGCAGTAAACCCTTTCAAATCCAGCGGCTGTAAAAACTCACACCTTAAGTGTGTGTCAGGAGATCGTCTTGAAGCAAAGTGTGTCGCGTTTCCGCTCCAGCATTTTCCCGGCTCTTTTCACCCTTATCCTGGTTCTCATCGCGCAGAGTTCTCTGCCGGCGGCGCCGTTTCAGGTCCCGCAGCAAACCGGGGCAAGAATCTGGCTGGGACAAAGCCAGCCGGTGGCGTTGCAGAAGGCGGGAGCCTTCGCCCCGGCGTCCGGACTGCTGGAAGGAGCTGCGCCTAATGCGGTGGCATTGGCGTCAGGCGATTTTGACGGCGATGGCGTGATGGACCTGGCGGTGGGGTACAGCACTGGCGCGAGCGGATTTTTGAGTATTCAACGCGGCAATCTGGACGCCTTTGCTCCGCAAAGCGCGGCATCACTTCAGGCGATTGGCCGCGGACAATTTCCCGCCCCGTTCAACGCGCAACCGCTCACCTTCGCGGTGCCTGCCAGCCCGGATTTCGTAGCGACGGGAGATTTCAACGGAGACGGGCATCTGGACGTGGCTGTGGCGGCCAAAGGCGGGACGGCGATCTATCTTCTTATTGGCGACGGCAAAGGAAATTTTGCCGCGCCTCAGGCTGTTCCAGTGAACGGAACTGTGGTCACCCTGGCAGCCGGCAACCTGGGCCGCACGCTCACCTCCAGCGTGCTGGTTGGCGTCTCCTCGCCGCAAACCGGTTTTTCTCTGGCGGTCTTTTCTTTGCCTGCGGACGGCAGCTCTCAGAATCTTAGCGCGGTTGCGAGCTTTTCTCTCAGCGCAGCGCCTTCCAACATTCTGTTTGGAGATTTCGGCGACGCCGGCGATGATGCGGCCTTCCTGGTAGGCGGAGACGTGGCGCTCCTGCATTCCTCGTCCATGGAACTGGAGCAGCTTTCCCTGCCGGTTTCTGGCAGCGCCATGGCCCTGGGATCGTTTATTTATGACCGCAACGCGCACATCCAGATTGCCCTCTTGAGTTCTGATGGCAGCGTGGAGATTGCCGCGCACACTGAGTTTGATCCACACGCGCTCAGCGTGGATGAAATGCGCGCGAACCGCCAGGCCATAAGAAATGGCCAGCCCAGTCCGGTGATCGCGCAGACCGGCCCAGCGGTGAATGGCTGGAAGATCGTGGAAACCATTCCAGCAGCAACATCGTTCAGCGCGGGAGCGCCTCCGGTGTTTTTCCGCACGCGTATTTCTGATCATGGCGCTGACGACCTGATGGTGCTGAACGGAGCCACGGGACAGATGGCGGTCATCGCACATCCTGATCCGGCCCCGGATGCGCCGACCTTCGGGCCGGCCGAGATTTCCACCCGGCCTTACACGGGATCGCCTGTGGCCGCGTTGGCGATGCGCACGAATATTGATGGACGGCCAGGCGTGGTGGCGCTGCATGCCGGACAACAGGCACCGATGGTGATGATGCCGCTGCCGGACCCGACGTTCTTTCCCAACCGCTTCGATGATCCTGTCCCGACGTCACCCATTACAAATGCCTGCAACAACGTTAGCAATGCGGATACATCTTCCTCCTGCAGCACACGCGAAGCAGTGCTGAGGGCCAATGCCACGGCCGGAACCGATACGATCCAACTCGCAGCCGGCACTTACACGCTCACACTCCCAAAAGTTGCAAATGACTTTACCGGCAACCATGGCGCGCTGTACGTGAACGATTCGGTGAACATCGTCGGAGCGGGGCAGAACTCAACCATCGTCCAGGCTGGAACCAGCAATGCGACTGGCGTGGACATGGTGATGGCAGTGAATGAAGACATCAGCCCCATCACGAATGCGACTGCCAGCCTTTCCAACCTGACCCTGAAATTCGGGCACAACCGCGGCATCCACGGAAACGATGGCGACGGCGGCTGCATGGAGTTTGATACCGGTTCCAGCGGCCTCGCCAATCTCACGCTTACGAATGTATCGCTGGATTCATGCAGCACAACTCAAGGCGAGGGCGGCGGAATCGCCATCTTCAATTTCACTGCACCGAATAATGGCCTGGTCACATTCACCAACAGCATCATCCAGAACAACTCAGCCTCAGATACCAGTTCGACAACTATTGCGGCTACCGCCGGAGGCATCTGGGTCAGCCAGAACGCGCGCATGTCCATGACCACCAGCCAGGTGCTGAACAACAATGCTACCCAGGTCAGTGGCGATAATTCTGTAGCTGGCGAGGGTGGCGGAATCACCATCACCAATAACACTCCCAACTCGCGCCAGACGGTGATCCATGGCAGCACCATCTCCGGCAACCACGCAGCCGGGAACGGCGGCGGCATTCATAACGAATCGAATCTGTTGATCGACCAAAGCTCCATCATCAGCAATAACAGCGCCGGCACTGCCAACCTAGCCAATGCAAAGGACGGAGGCGGACTCTGGACCAACACCGGGACGAATGGCTGCCCCGCGACCTGCACTGACG
>DATFDA010000164.1:0-4285 GCA_035252525.1 Candidatus Angelobacter sp.
TACCGGCGCGTGCGTCTTTTCAGCATTTGGGATTGGTTACCGCTTTGCCATGTGGCTGCGCCGTCCGCCAACTCGCAAGTACTGGGTGCAGGGTTGGCGGATCTTTTTCCGTCCCGCAAAGCTGGTGCGCAATATTTTCCGGCTGGTTCAACTGCTCTTATCCGACTTTTTTGTTCAGCGATTTATTGAGAAGCGCTCCCATATGCGCTGGGCGGCCCACTGGCTGATTGCCTGGGGATGCATTCTGGCGGCCGCGGTCACCTTCCCGCTCTCGTTCGGTTGGGTGCACTTTGAGAGCGCGCATGACAATCAGGAAATTTACCGCGCCTTTGTTTTTGGCTGGCACGTGTCAACTTTTCAGCTTGGCACTGTCACCGCAGCTCTTACCTTCAACATCCTGGATATTTCGGCTGTGATGGTGCTTGCGGGAGTTTCCCTGGCTCTGTTTCGCCGGGCCCGCGACCGAGGCGCAATTTCCGTTCAACAGTTTGCTCAAGACATGATGCCGCTGCTGATGCTCTTTGCCATTTCCATCACCGGTCTTTTCCTCACGGCCTCAACCCACCTGCTGCACGGGCTGGATTATGGTTTCTTATCAATGCTGCATGCTGTCACGGTAATCTTCACCCTGCTCTATCTTCCTTTTGGAAAGTTTTTCCATATCTTTCAGCGGCCGGCGCAGCTTGGCGTTCAATTTTACAAAGAGGAAGGCGCGCGGACGGAACAGGCAAATTGCCTGCGCTGCGGCCAGCCCTTCGCATCTCGCCTTCACATTGAAGATCTCAAAGGCGTGCAGGAAGCCCTTGGAATTCACTATCAACTTGTCAACGGCGAACATTATCAAGACGTTTGTCCTGCCTGCCGGAGAAAATCGCTGGCCATGGCGCAGGATGGCAAATGGCGTGAACAGGGTACGCGAGTGATGTCGAACGCAAAATCGCCGGAAAACCTATGGCCAAACCTCCCATAACCATTCCTGAGTTGGTCGCCCAGTTTGGCCCGACTTTGAATCGCATTCCCGTCACCGGCTGGAACGCGGAAGTTGAACCGGACCGGATCGTACAAACCCATTGCTGCTTTTGCGGACAGCAATGCGGCATTCAACTCAAAGTGAAAGATAACCGGGTGATAGGTTTTGAGCCGTGGGAGGACTTCCCCTTCAACCAGGGGCGTCTCTGTCCCAAGGGCGTGAAGCGCTACATGCAGGACGAGCATCCTGATCGTCTAAAAGCGCCACTGATGCGCAAAGATGGAACCGGCTTTGTGCCTGTGAGCTGGAATGAAGCGCTTGATCGCGTTGCCGGCGAAATCAAGCGCATCCAGCAGGCGTATGGAAAGGATGCTTTCGCGCTCCTGGGCGGAGCTTCATTAACCAATGAAAAAGCCTATCTCATGGGCAAGTTTGCCCGTGTGGCGGTGCGAACCGCCAACATTGACTATAACGGGCGGCTTTGCATGGTCTCCGCCGGTGCTGCTTCAAAAAAAATCTTCGGCGTTGACCGTTCAGCCAATCCCTGGAGTGACATACCGCTGGCCAAGGCCATTCTGGTGGCAGGCGCGAACGTGGCGGAATGCGCGCCCATTACCACTCAGTACCTGTGGCAGGCGCGCGAGAACGGCGGCAAGTTGATTGTGATGGACCCGCGCATGACGCCCATCGCCCGTAATGCTGATCTCTATATTCCTGTACGCTCCGGCGGCGACATCGGCGTCTTCAACGGCATGCTGCACATCATGATCGAGCGCGGCTGGATTGACCGTGAATTCATCGCCCAGCACACTACGGGCTGGGAACAGGTGGAAGAAATAGTCAAAAAATATACGCCGGAGTATGCAGCCAAGATTGCCGGCGTGCCGGCCAGCATGATTGTGAAGGCAGCCGAGATCTGGGGACCAGCTTCCACCAGTTTCCTTTTGCATGCGCGCGGAATTGAGCACCACTCCAAGGGTGTGCTGAACTGCATGGCTGCCATTAATCTGGTGGTTGCCACCGGACGCATCGGGCGCGAAGGTTGCGGCTACGCCATGATCACCGGGCAGGGCAACGGCCAGGGCGGGCGCGAACAGGGACAAAAAGCCGAACAGCTTCCGGGCGGTCGTGACATAGACAATCCCGAGCACCGCAACTACATCGCGAGCGTCTGGGGCGTGCAGGAGGAGAGCATTCCGCACAAAGGCCTCACCATGGTGCCGATTTTCGAAGCCATCCATGCCGGCAAGATCAAGGGCCTGCTGGCCATTTCTTGCAATCCCATGGTCTCTCTGCCCAACAACACTTTCATTCGCGAAGCTTACGAAAAGCTGGAGTTCTTTGCCCAGATTGATTTCTTTCTTTCTGAGACATCGCGCTATGCCGATGTGGTGCTGGCCGGATCATTGATGGAAGAAGACGAGGGAACCACGACCAGCGTGGAAGGGCGGGTGATTCATCACAAGAAAGCTGTTGATCCTCCTGGGGACGCGCGCGCGGACTGGAAGATCATTTGCGAAATCGCTGCCAGGCTTGGGCAGAGTGAGAAATTCAAGTATCAATCGCCAAGGGACATTTTCGACGAGCTGCGGCTGGCCTCCAAAGGCGGCGTCTGCGACTATTACGGAATCACCTGGGAGCGAATCGATCGGGAGAAGGGCGTCTTCTGGCCGTGCCCTTCTCCTGATCATCCGGGCACGCCTCGCTTGTATGAGGGCAACCACTTTCATCATCCTGACGGCAAAGCGCATTTCCAGCCGGTGGAGTGGAGACCGGCGGCTGAAGAGACGGACAGCGAATATCCCATTATTCTAACTACGGGGCGGGTGGTGTCACAGTATCTTTCCGGAACACAAACGCGCCGCATCGGGGCGCTGGTGGACCAATACCCCCAGCCTGTATGCGAAATGCATCCTTTGCTGGCGGGAAAGCTCGGCATCCGTGAAGGAGACTTCGTGAAGGTAGAAAGCCGCCGCGGCTCGGTCACGGTGCATGCGAATGTGGTCAAGACCATCCGTCCGGATACGGTGTTTGTTCCGTATCACTGGCCGCTTGATCGCGCTGCTAACAATATGACAGTGCGGGCGATCGACCCGATCTCCAATATTCCCGAATTCAAAATCTGTGCCGTTCGCGTGAGCAAAGTACCCGCCCCGCATGATGCGATTGCGGAACTGTCCATGGAAGCCGGAGGAGTGCGATGAACGGCGCCGCGCCCATGGAGTTCTTCATCGACTACTCGCGCTGTATCGGCTGCCGCGCCTGCGTCCAGGCGTGCGAAGAGTGCGACACGCACCGCGGCGTCTCCATGATCCACCTGGAGACCATCATGCGGGCGGACAGCGTGCAGACGGCGCCGCAGGTGTGCATGCACTGTGAAGAGCCTATCTGCGCTCAGGTGTGCCCCGCCGACGCAATCAAGAAAACGCCGGAAGGCGTGGTGCTGAGCTCACTCAAGCCGCGCTGCATCGGCTGCTCCAACTGCGTGCTCGCGTGCCCGTTCGGCGTGCCCAAGTACAAGGCTGAAATCAACCAGATGATGAAGTGCGATATGTGCTATGACCGCACCAGCGTCGGCAAACGACCGATGTGCGCCACAGTCTGTCCTTCAGGAGCGCTTACCTTCACCACGCGGGAAAACATTGAGCGGACGCGCCAGGGAGTGGCCATCCGGGAATGGCAGTTCGGGGGAGAAACAGTGCGCACCAAAGTGAACGTGCTGGTTCCGCGAAGCGTGCAGAGGGTTGATGTATCAATTGATCAGATTGGCCGAACCAGCACAGATGAATATGACGTGGCCGATCTGCTCAGAGGAGACTGAAATGCCGCAAGAGGAAGAGACCCCAAATAACTGCCTTGAGTGCACCAAGAAGAAAGAGGCGCGCTGGTGAGAAGACTTCCCGGTGAACTGGGACAGTGACAATTACGTGACGCGCCGGGAGATGGTCAAGTTTCTGGCTCTGGGATCGCTGACCATCGCTGGAGCGAACGCCGTAGTTGCAGCCCTTCCGCACATCCTCAAGGCCCAGGAGATGCCGACCAAGAAGATTGCTCTGGCCTCATCAATTGCTGCAGGAGAATCAAAGCTTTTCTCTTATCCTACGGAAGAAGATCCCTGCATTCTGGTGCGCCAGAATAACGGCGATCTGGTGGCCTATTCCCAGGTGTGCACGCATCTTTCCTGCGCCGTGGTCTACAACGAAAAACAAAACGTGCTCTTTTGCCCCTGCCATCACGGCTACTTCACTGTGGCGGAAGGACGGCCGTTCGCCGGTCCGCCGACGCGTCCGCTTCCACGCATCAAACTGGAGCAGC
>DATFDA010000165.1:0-8711 GCA_035252525.1 Candidatus Angelobacter sp.
AACAAAGCTTGATTTGGATTTGAAGATGCGGGTCTTCCTGAACACCTCTCGCCTGCTGCGAAACGAGCAGGACAGCAACTTTGAACCGGTTGCGCCCGGAACAACTTACAAACAGGCTCTCCAATTACTGCTCGGCGGACCCGAGCAAGCGGTTCAGTGATTCGAGTGAGCCTGAGCCCATACGCAAGCCTTCTTAAGAGCCAAGTGCCAGAAAATTTTGGGTCAAAAATGTTCCCTGCGGCATCCAATTGGACGGTCTCACAATGAAGGGTATTTTCCTGGAGATTGGCGGTTGGACATTCATTATTGCAGGAGTGGTGGGGCTGTTCCTTCCCATTCTGCCGGGACTCTTATTTCTCTTAATCGGCCTGGTGATTCTTTCAGCTCGTCATCACTGGGCGCGACGGTGGATGGTGCGCTTGCGCCAGCGTTTCCCGCGCGCTGATGAGCATCTGAGGCGATTTTTAAGCAAACATACCATACACATCCCAGGATTTGACTCGCCAGACAGGTGAATCTGTTCCGCTGCTCGCGTGTTGTTCGTCTGATTCGTGTTTCGCGTGTTACAGCATTCGCGGCTCACATCTCAAAGCGCGGACGAATTAATTACTATTAGGTTATGCAAGCCTGGCTGTTGAACAAGCCTGCCCCGGTGGAGAGCAATCCGCTGTTGCTCGAGCGAGTGGCTGATCCCGTTCCCAAAGCCGATGAGGTTCTGGTGCGTGTGACCGCGTGCGGAATTTGTCGCACTGACCTGCACGTTGTTGAAGGCGAGTTGCCGCCCCGCAAGAGTCCCGTAATTCCCGGTCATCAGGTTGTCGGCGTCATTGAGCGTGCGGGAAACAGAGCCAGAAAATACCAGCCAGGTACTCGGGTGGGAATTCCGTGGCTGCACAAGACCTGCGGCGTGTGTCCCTTCTGCCGAAGTGGACAGGAAAATCTGTGCGACAACCCGGAGTTTACTGGATACACGAACGATGGTGGATTTGCCGAATACACGGTAGCGCACGAAGACTTTGTTTATCCGCTGCCGGAAGGTTTTGCTGATCTGCAAGCCGCGCCGCTGCTGTGTGCTGGGATCATCGGGTTCCGCTGTCTGCGACTTTCCGGCATCAAACGGGGGGGCAATTTGGGAATCTACGGTTTTGGCGCTGCAGGGCACGTCTGTATTCAGGTTGCGCGGCACTGGGGAGCGAAGGTTTTTGTCTGCACGCGAGAGGAGAAACATCGCGTTTTAGCCACGGAACTTGGGGCTGTATGGGCCGGTGGCGCAGCAGAAGAGCCGCCAGAAAAGCTGGATGATTCCATCATCTTTGCCCCCGCAGGCGAGTTGGTTCCTCCGGCTCTTCAAGCATTGCGAAAAGGCGGAACCCTCATCCTTGGCGGAATCTACATGAGCCCTATTCCCAGCTTTGATTATGAGTTGCTCTATAAAGAGCGCTCCATCAAGAGCGTCGCCAACAACACTCGCGAGGATGGCCGTGATTTTCTCCGCGTTGCCGCCGAGATTCCTATCCATACTGAGGTGCAAATCTTTCCCTTTAGGCAGGCGAACCAAGCGCTCAATGCTCTCAAATACGATGGAATTCGCGGTGCCGGTGTGCTCAACTTTGACCTTCTACGGAACACCTCGAAACTGTGAAGCACAGTAGGGTCCAAACTCTAGACGGCAAGCCGTGCAGATTCTGCGGCCTGTACGGAAGGCATGGAAAGCGGCGGATCATTCATGCGCAGAAACCAGTTTTCCACCACCATGCTGCGGCAGAAATGCGCATTGCTGAGCAGCATTCTCGCCAACAGGTTGCGTGCGGAGCGCGGAAGACGTTTGGCGATCCGCTCTCCCCTGCTGGTTTCTCCGAATCGTTCCTGCAACAGGGCAGGATACTGCGTGAGCCGCGCTACGGAATAATCTCCATCGACCGATAACAATACTTGGGCCGCGATCAACCCAGATTCCACAGCCGGGCGAATCCCTTCTCCACTTTGCTCGTAGGCGAGTCCGGCCGAATCGCCAATCAGCAAAACGCCATCGCTTATCAGCTTACGCCGTGAATATCCATGCAGAAGATAAGCGTGCCCCGCGAAGCGACGCGGCAAAGGAAACCCGATCTTGCCGCTATCGCGCAGCAATTCTGCGAAGGCGCTTACGTGTTCGCTCAGCTTGTGCTGGTCAAGACGTCCCAACCCGATGTTGAGGAAATTGCCTTTACGGAAGCACCATCCATATCCCTGAAGATCACGGCAGAAAAAAAGCTCAGGCTGCTCGGCGGAAACGTTGCAGGATGCTGCTTGCGCTTCGTCCATGGGAAACTCGATTTCCTGCGCCACCACCGGGCCTTCCATCACGCGCCCGCTGATAAAGCGCGCAACGGGGCAAAAGTGACCTCCGGCTCCAATCAGCATCCGCGCGCTAAACTCGCCATTGATGATCCAGCTATCCGCGATGCGTTCGATGCTCTTGATCGGAACGTTTTCCCGCACCTCCGCGCTGCAGCGCCTCATCAGGTATTCATCAAACTCGCAGCGGCGGATGCCATAGCTGACCGGCTGATCATAGTGGATCGTTCTCTGCTGCTGCCCCATCGAGCTTACGCGGAATGCGGAGATCGGCTGCAACGTTCGTCCAGGCCCATATTCACCGGGATCGATTGCGAGGGCCTGCAACACGAAAGGCGTCACCCATCCGCCGCATATCTTCTCACGCGGAAAACTCGCTTTGTCCAACACCACTACGTCAAGCCCGGAGGAACGCAGGCCCCAGGCACACGAAGATCCTGCGGGTCCTGCGCCAACGATTAAAACGTCGCACGAACGCATTCTTCTTCCTTTTCCTGAATGGAGGGCAAATACAGATGCGAGCGGGTCCAGGGCTGAGACGAGCACTGTTTCCCGGCAAAAACCACCTGGAACAACTGCAGGCTGCCGAAACGGAAAGCGGCAACAGAGCCGGCGAGATATAAACGCCACATCCGCGCGAATTGATCACCCAGCCGCTCTTTCACACCGTCGAAATGGCGCTCAAATTCCTTCAGCCAGCACTCACACGTGCGTGCGTAGTGCATGCGAAGATTTTCCACGTCGAGCACGCTGAAATCGTGCGGCTCCAAAATCTCCATTACCTCGCGCAACGCAGGTGGATATGCGCCAGGAAAGATTCGACGGCGAATCCATGCATTCATGGGCCGCGGGCGGTTGCGGCCGATAAAATGCAGCAGTCCTCGTCCGCTACCCCCAATGGTCCGCCAGATAGTTCGTAGCAACTCCGCGTAATGGCTCTTGCCCACATGCTCCAGCATGCCTACTGAAACAAATGCATCCGCGCGGCTGGTGATGTTGCGATAGTCATCCTGAATAAATTCCACTCTCGACGCCAATCCTTCGCGCTGAGCGCGTTCGCGCGCGAAAGCGATTTGCTCGCTCGAAATGTTGAACGCCTTCACTTTCACGCCATACTGCCCGGCCATGTGGAGCGCCAGTGCGCCCCAGCCGCATCCTGCTTCCACCACGGTTTCACCCGGCTTCAGCCACACTTTGCGGCAGACCAGGTCCATCTTGGCCCGCTGCGCTTCCTCAAGCGTTGCCGTGGGCTGGGGGAAATACGCGCATGTGTAGACCATCTGCGGATCCAGCCAGAGCTGGTAGAACTCATTGGAAACATCGTAATGATGATGGATGTTCTTGCGCGACCCGCCGGGGGAATTCGATTCCAGCCAGCCCAGACAGCGGGAGAAAATGCGGGCTGACAACGAAACAGGAATCTCGTAGAGTCTTTCGATTAAGTCCACCACATCGCCTTCAATTTCGATTCGACCTTCGCTGTATAAGTCGCCAAAGTTGATCTGCGGATTGCGCACCAGCGCCAGTAGGGCCGACCGGTCCTTAATCCAGACGGTAGACGCCGCGGAGGGCAAGGTTGTCACACTGCTGTTGGGCATTCCTATTGCAAGACGCACGGGTGCTGGCGCTGTAGCTCGTTGCAAAGCAGCCAGCAAAACACGATCAAACCAGGGAAGAGGCATTCCGTTCCCCCTTGTTCCGGATTGAAGAGCAAGCCTTCGGCAGTGCTATTGGCGCCCGCCGCTGCTGAGGGCTAAATTATCCGCGAGAACGCCCGGAGACTCAACTCGATTCCACAGAAATCAGCTCTCTACCTTTGGGATGCGCCCCGGGCCTGCCATGTCACAATAGATCATGAATTCCATGCCGCAAAAACGTACATCTGCAACTTCCCTGCTCACAAAGGATGCGGTTTTGGCGGCGTATGCAAGAATCCGCTCCGCCGTGGTTGAAACACCAGTGGAGGAGGTTTCTAATCTGTTCTCCCCCATGGCGGGAGATGTGTTCTTCAAGATGGAAAACCTTCAGGAGACGGGATCATTTAAGCTGCGGGGCGCCAGCAACAAGATCCTTGGGCTCTCAAAATCGCAAGCCGGGCGCGGCGTGATTGCCGCTTCCAACGGCAATCACGGACTGGGAGTAGCCGCAGCAGCCAAGCGCGCCGGCATCTCTGCTGAGGTGTTCGTGTCAGAGCAAGTCTCTCCGGCTAAAGCACAGCGCATCCAGCAACTCGGAGCAACGGTTCGCCGCGTAGGCATAGATCCATTAGAAGCAGAACTGGCGGCCAGAGCAGCGGCTGAAAAATCCGGCAAGGTTTTCATCTCTCCTTACAATGATCTCGATGTCATGGCCGGTCAGGGGATGGTCGCTGTAGAACTCCTGCACCAGCTTGGGGAGATGGAGGCAGTGTTTGTTGCCGTTGGCGGCGGAGGTCTTATCGGCGGAATCGGCGCTTATATGAAAGCAGCCTCGCCGCAGACAGAGGTGGTGGGCTGCTGGCCACAAAATTCTCCTGTGCTATACGAGTCCATCAAAGCCGGCCGAATCCTCCATGTCCCGGAACAACCCACAGTTTCTGAGAGCACTGCGGGAGGGCTGGAGCAGGATTCAGTCACGCTCGACGTCTGCCGCCGCGTGATCGATCACTCTGTCCTGGTGAGTGAGGATGAGATTCTCTCCTCGATGCGGCTGGTGCGCGACAAGAAAGGCTGGCTCATTGAAGGGGCAGCAGCGGTGGCAATCGCGGCATTTCTCAAGCAAGCCGGGAGATACCGGGGCAAAAAAGTCGCCATCATCATCTGTGGTGGAAATGTGTCAGAAAAAGTCCGCGCCAGAATCGAGTAATCTGGCAGGGACAGAGCCGCAGCAATTGCTCCAGCCGGCAATTCAAATTTTTTCTGGTTTCTTCTGCTCTGACTGGTGCAGCACATCCAGCGTCTCTGATTCTTCCAGCGCTTCCACCTTGTAACCGGCTTTTTCCATGCTCGCTGCACGACTTTGGATTTCTTCCGCGATGGTGGAGATTTTTTCCAGGTCAGGAGGTTGCGCCGCCGCTCCGTCGAGCATACCCCGGAATGCCATCCACCCCAGGAGCCTCTCAAAGTGTTCCTTGACAACATAACTTATGCCGTCATATTGGTGTACGCCAATTGCCCATGCCACATCAGGATCATGTATCCAGCTATAAGGCGCGCTGGAGCGTGAGGAATGAGCGAAGCTGGCCCGTAAGCGGGCCGCTGCACGCCACTTCTCCTTTTCTGACTCGCCGCTTGCAGGACCACACTCCGCCAGTAATTTCGCCAGAGGCTCCCGCAACCGGAGCGCATCAAAGGTTCGCGCGGCAGCAGCATCACGCTGGCGGGGATCAAGCAAACATCCCAGCGCTTCCACGGCACACCAGCCCAACACCGCCGTCCACACCGCCTGGGATTCAGTTCCCGGCTTTTCGACCGGCAAGACTGATTTGAGCTCAGAAGGCCATCGCACTCCTGTCTTTCTGCTCAATGCGGCAAGCGTAAGGGCTGCCCGCATGCGCTCCAGCATTGCCTGTTGAGAAATACGGCGATGGGGTCTCCAGTCGCTGGGAGCGCTTACCCCGGCAACTTTAGCTGCTGCGCTGCCAAAATAGGACTGCGCCGCCTCCAGCAAGGAGGCTGTGCTCTGCTGCAGTCTTTCCAGAACAGCATTTATTTCCCTCGCCTTCACCGGCCCTTCCGCCATGCACGCCACAACGGAAAGCTGCTCAGTAAACTCCCCGCTGGCGAGCGCCTGCAAGGCATGGTGGATCGGACGCAGACGGAGGGCAAACAGCGCGTCATCCAGACTGCTCACCCCTTTTCCTGCCAGCTCGTCACAAAGCAGTCCCCATGGATGCGCCTCATCCTCGCGCAGGTCACGCCATTCCAGAAAGACCTGGCATTGATAAGCGTGCAGCTCAAGTTGGAGACCTCGCTCCCCCAGATCGCGTGAGCGATAGAGAAATTCCATTCCGCTTACAGCATCACGGCACGCAGCGAACATCGCTGAGTCGTGAGACAGCGCAAAAGAGTCGCCCAGTGTGCGCTGCCGCAGATGCTTGCTCCCATCCGGCGTCTTCTCCGCGTAGGCACACGAAATCCGCACCCAACCCCGAGTGCTGGCATAACGATTGTTATAGACTACCAGCGCGCGCTGGTTGCCGCTGCGGTTTGAGTAGGCGAATACGTCTTCATTCACCTGCCCGTGATCGGTGAAAAAATCGTACAGAAGGAAGTCGCGCACCTCCGCAAACACATGCCGCCGGTGCAGCAGCGGAGATATCTGCCGTTCGTGGCGGGCCACAAGCCAGTTGTCCGGCTGTTCGTCATAGTAGGCCCGGCGATATTCCATCCCGTAGCGCTCAGTAAAGCCCTCAATCTGTCCGTGCCCGAACATGGGCAACCCCGGCAATGTCGCCATCAGTGTGCAAACCCCAAAATACTTGTCACCTTTGCCGAACTGGTCCACAGCCGTGCGCTCGTCTGGATTGTTCATAAAGTTCACATAGCGCTTGAGCACCTCAGGATCAAAGGTCAGCGTGTTCTTGATCACGTTGCGATAATTGCCATTCTCTTCATCGCGCAGCATGTTCATGAACGCACTGTTGTACACGCGATGCATGCCCAGCGTGCGCACGAAATAACCTTCCATAAGCCAGAAGGCTTCCGCCAGCAGCAATGTGTTGGGAGCCTCGGCGGCTACTCGATCCACCACTTCCCGCCAGAATTCATTCGGCATGGCCGCATCGAACTGCGCCTTGGTCAAGCCATGCTCTGCACGCGATGGAATGGCGCCTCCAGTGCCCGGCTCTGGAAACCACAACCGCTGGTAGTGGCGCTTGGTAAGCGTCATGGCAGCATCAAAGCGGATGATGGGGAACATACGCGCGACGTGCAGGATGGTTTGAATGACAGCTTCACGAACCTCGGCCTTCAGATAATTGAGCTGCGCCGTATCGTTCCAGGGAAAACTGGTGCCGTCATTTCCGTGGTAAACGTATCGCGTATCGCCGGTCCAGCGATCCACCCGCTGGAACACCACAGCGGCATCGGTTCGATCAAAATAGTGGTCTTCAATCTTGATCTCCACTCGCCCATCGTTGGAAACGTTTGCGCCGCTAAAACTATAGGCCGGAAATGGGGCATAAGGCAGAGAGATAAACCAGTCAGGATGCTCAATCACCCAGCGCGAATCAATGCCCATGTGGTTAGGGACCATGTCACTGGCCAGGCGGATGTGTCGGGCCCAGGCGCGGTCACGCAGATTCTGGTATGCCTGGTTGGCTCCCAGGTCCTGAGCGATGTTGTAATCCAGGAGAGAATAGGCGGATGCAGCCGCTTCGGGATTGCCGCACATCTGCTTGATTTTTTGAGATGCACGGCTTCGTTCCCATAGTCCGATCAGCCACAAGCCATTGAAACCCCGCCTCGCCAGCAAATCCAGTTCTTCGTCGGGCACCTGGTCCAGCCTGCTCACCTCCCGCCCATAAACCACGGAGAGCTGGTGCAGCCAGACATAAACGCTCTTCGCCATCATCACGGTGCGCGGCATCCAGTCCTGGTCAGGGCTGAAGCGTTCGTATTCCTGTTCTGCGGAACTAAAGTGCGGAACAGCCGCGGCGCTCGAGTCACCCCACGTTTGCGCGCCGCCAAAATGCTGTGCCGGTGGATGGAAGCGCATCCACACGGCCATTTCTTCTTCCTTCAGGATATCCAGAGCCGTGACCAGCCGGCGGAAGAGCTCTCCCAGCAGCGGCGTCCATTGTTCACGGATGAACGCGATCTGGCCTTCCAGGGAGTCAGGCGCAGCCAGAGCTGGAGCGCGCAACATGTCTATCAGATTCTGGTTGCGCGGACCAAACGCAGGCAGGCCATCAAAATATTCGCGCAGAGATATGGTGAGCTGCTGGTATGGGCCGGCCAGCGAAAGCGGAGTGTCATCAAACAATTCTTTGAACGGCTGGAACGCCGGATTGATGTTTTCCAGCCAAAGCATGAGCAGTTCTTCCAGTGCAATTGCTCGATGCGGCACGCCCTCAGTGGCGCCGGCCAGCCATTCCGCAGCGGTCTGCTGGTTGCGATAGACAGATACAGGAGGAAAATGCTGGACAAAGGAGAACAGAGTTTTTTCCAGGCCGTCCGTTCCAAGTCGTGTACTCAGCCAGGACAACGCATCATTCATGAGCTGGGGATAGCGCTGGCGGTACTGCGCCATCACCGCATGCAGGGCCTCATCAATCAATCCCATGGCATTCAACGCGCCGGGGTGAATGGCTCGCTCCGGATGATGCGCGGCATCCCGGATCCGGTTCATGCGTTCCGCGAACTCGCGGCTGGCCGCCAGGTTGGCAAAGATCA
>DATFDA010000166.1:0-9721 GCA_035252525.1 Candidatus Angelobacter sp.
CTTATTTTGGGAACCTTTCCGTCGGGGTTCCAATCAATCTGGGGTATGACGCGAATATACCCTAAGTACACGGAAGTTCGTGCACCATTCTCTGTGGCCGGGCGGGCTGGGCAGTGAGTTTAGTAACCAGAGAAGTCAGTCTTGAATCTTAAAGCGCGGGGACACTCCGCACCGCATCCTCCCAAAACGCCGCCAGGATCGAACAAAAAGGGAGTCGCGCGTTCACGCAACTCCCTTCCCTTAGCCCCAATTAAAAGTGTCTATCCGATATTTAACGGCTGCGTCAGCTTGAAACCCAGACGCCGTTCTGCTGCAAAGCCAACGTCCTTTTTTCCTGTCGCATAGGCCGTTCCCGTGCCGGCTCCTGCGCCGATCAAAGTGCCTACGGCTGCGCCTTTTCCTCCCCCAGCCAGTGCTCCTATCAAAGCTCCGCCTCCAGCGCCACCGCCAATAAAGGCCAGATTGCGTTTCCTGTACGTCCCTCCGCTTACGAACATGCTATTGGTCTGCAACGGCATGGATTTCCCGTTCACGGTAATCGAAGAGAGTGTGATGCGGAGATAGCCCGCATTGTGAAGGCGTCCTGAATCGCGGGCCGCAACCACCCTGCCTTCTACCGGCGCGCCCTTGGGAGCGACTGTCTGTTCATCTAGCATGAGTGGCTCGTCCAGCACGGCGGAGAATTTCTGGCCTGGCTGGGCTGTTTTGCTGGAAAGCGACTGCTGTAAACGAACGTAGATAGCTGTGCTTGCCGGTATCACCACAGGCTTGTTTTCCGTAAACGGCAACTTCTGTGTATCAGAGTTGTCCGCCGTTGTGGCCGGATCGGAAGGCGGCTGCGCGCCCACCCCGCTGCAACCCGCCGCCAACAAGGCGCTGGCCAGCAGCACAATCACTGCGAGTTTATGAAATCCACTCCCTTTCATCGGATGACTCCCGGCAGTGGGGGAATTCTGCCGAAAGAAGGATGTGCACGGAGGTTGCCATTGTAAGTCTTTGTTATTCAAGTGTTTGCGAGAGGAAGAACCGGCCGGGAATGTATTTTTTACGCGTTAGTGAGTAGCTGGTTCGCAGGATGAACTACTTAGAAATGGTGGCAATAGACTCTTTTATTGGGCTGTTTATCAATATCGCACCACGATTCAATTCAAGAATTAGCGCGTTCCGGAAGCTGAATCCGCCTGCTGCACGGCTGGAACTTCCGGCTGCACCACAATTCCATCGAACGGCGTTGTCGCCACTAAGCGGCCATGGACTGAACTCACGTTGCGCAGCAGCCAGCCGCTGTTAATTGGGCTCCATGATCGGCCATTATCTGTGCTCTCATACACGTTCATTGAGGCAGAGCCTGTGGCGAGGATTCGCTGGTTGTCAGAATCAATCTGGATGGCATTGATGTTTGATAGCCGCAGCGACATCACTCTCTTCCACGTGTCGCCAAGGTCGCTGCTGCGAAACATTCCATCTCTTGCTGCCAGCCAAATGGTGCCGGTTGAATCTACCGCGACCGAGTTAATCAGAAAATCCGGTGGCAGCGCTTTGGGAGTCAGCCACGTCTCTCCGCCATTCACTGAAACTGCGAGCGCATTGCGATTTGCCGCGACCGCCATGTTGCCGGAGAGCGCCAGGCTGGTTACATATTTCAAAGTAGGAAGATTTTTGGGTGTCCACGTCCCTCCGGCATCGCTGCTGACAAACACTCCCTGAGAGGAAGCCGCATACCAGGTCTTTTCGGAAACCTGGAGAGCGCTGATGCGGGCCGTCAGCGTGCTCACAACCGTTTTTGTCGTGAATACATTTTTTTTCCCCGGCACGGCCACCGTCTTTTCCTCAACCACACGGTTTACGGGAATCCATCGTTGCGTGTTTGCCTTAAGTTCGAATATGCCATTATCTGTTCCCGCAACCAGCGTCTTATCAGCGGTGCGGCGCAAAACGAAAACGTCGCGCCCTTCCAGCCCGTCACTCATTTGTATCCAGGTCTGTCCCCCGTCGTGCGATGAGAAAACGCCGCCAAATTCTTTGTCGTTCAGTACGCCGGCCAGAAGCTCGCTGGGATGATCAGGATCGAGCAGCAGAGTTGCCACCTGGCGATGGGTAAAGCCATGGTTGGAAGCTACAAACGTTGCGCCTCCGTCGTTGCTCGCCAGCACGCCCCCACGGTCCGTGGCCAGCAGCACGCGCCCAGGCCTGCGCGGATCAATCAGGACATCATTTACCACCACCCGATCACTCGTCATTCGTTTCCAGGTGGCGCCGCCATCAGTAGTCTTCCACAGCCCTTCCGTCGTACCCGCATAGACAATCTTGTGGCCGGCAGGGTCCATTCGCAAAATACGCGTGCGCCGCGCAGCGTAAGGAATTCCCTGAATTTTGCGAAAGAGCTCGCCCGCCGATTCACTACGGTAGATCCCGGAACAGGCGCTGATGTAAACGCTGGCGGGATTCAGCGAGTCAATCGCTATGGAAAATACGTCAGAATCATCGATCACGCCCTTCTTGATACTGTGCCAGCTCTTGCCGCCATCTTCTGTTTTCCATGGCAGATGCCAGGTGCCTGCATAGATTACCTGCGGGTTGAGAGGATCAATGGCCACAGACTCCACGTTCTTAATTTCGGCATGATGCTCAGGAGAGATGCGTTCCCAGTTGTCTCCGCCATCACGGCTGCGATAAATCCCATCCAGCGCGCCCGCGATCAGGACCTTGGGATTGGACGGCGCGAGCGCCAGAGCACGCACCGATTTGCCGTGCATATCTGCCATGAGGTCCCAGGTTCTGCCTCCGTCATGGCTCCTGAAAATTTCTCCGTCGCTGTCAGGAAGCTGAGCGTTCCACGCGCTTACATAAATATTTTTGCTGTTAACCGGATCAATAACGATGTGGTCGAGAACCATCTCTGAGGAACTGCCAAGATGGGCAAAGCGCGACCAGGTCGAACCGTTGTCCGTGGAGAGATAAATGCGCCCCGCGCTGGTCCCCAAAAAGATCCGGTCCGGATTGTGGGGATCAAACGCAAGGCTGCGGACGGTTCCACCTTCAGGACCTATCGATTGCCACTGTTGCGACTGCGCGGCGAGCGCAGGGAAGAACAGCGTCAGCAAAACAGTTGTGACCACACGAATGCGGCGCATTGCTCGATTTCCTGATCGGGAGAGCCCGGTAAACCAGAGTGCCACGCCTGATTTTGCTGCAACAAGTTACTGAAGGCCAAGACGTTTTAACGTAGGGGAAGTTGATTTGTGCATTCGATTGCAAAGCAGGAGCCGGGGACTGCAAAGGTTCAAACCACAAGCTTAATAGGAGGCTGCTTGGAACTGGAGCAACTGGCCCGCGAGCTCGAAAAGACTCCCGGCGGCTCACTCTTAGTTGACGACCAGCAATATAACTTGTGTTCCGCTTTCCAACTTCACGTCAGACTTGGTGGAGATAATAGCTGGGCCGGATTCTACTGCCGAACCGGGAGCAGCCAGAGCAAGGCCCTTAAGTCCGTACACGCCGTGCATGCCCACACCGGCGCTGGCGGGAGCGGTGGTGCTGGCTTGTGTTCTAGCGCGGCTCAACCCATCCCCTGGAGTCATCCCGGGCGTGCTGCCCACCGTGGTCATGGGTCCGGTGGTACCCATGGTTGTGGCAAGCGTGGTTGCGGTACTGGTGGAGCGGTTGGAGGATGAAGAATGCCGGCTACTCGATTGCCCCGGAAAATTGCTGCCAACGGTGAGGGTTGGCGGGGGCATCATCTGGTCCGGTTCGTCCACGCGAGACCTTCTCTGGACTGGCGGAGCCAGGGCTTGCACAATGGCCTGAAAATTCAATTCACGATGGTTCTTGAGAATAATCTTGTCAAACACCACTCCAAGACGAGATTCCGGATCGGTCGGACTGCGGTGCTTGATTTCGCTCACGTGGCCGATAAGCTTGGAGTCAACCCTGGCAATGATCTGTCCTCCGGCCAGCAGGTCTTGAGCTAAAACTGCTTTCACCTTGTCGCCAGGTTTCAGCTTCTTGACATTCAATGAACCGGAAAATTCAGCAAGCAGAGTGGTTCCCAGGGCGATGACTCTCGGCGTGGAGGCTGAGGCAGAGCTTGCAGAGCCGCTTTCGTTGTCAGTGGATTTGACTGCGCCATTCGCAGACAATTGTGCAGGCACGGCTTGGCCCTGCATCACGATGCCGCCGGCAGGTTGCTGAGGCTGAGCGAGCAGAGGGAAGGAGCTTAAAAATAATCCTGCGGTTAAAATCGCAAATCGTGAGAGCGCCGAGCAGCTTTTCATTTTTCACCCCTTCGAAAAAAGAAGCTCCCGTAAACAGCCTCGAACTTGATCGAACATTGTGTGCTTATCGAGAACGGAAATCAACAAAAAGGCATAGCCATTCTGAATTCCGAGAGGCGGCCAGGGTTGTCTTCCCAGAGCACCTCAAGTGAGAAGTTCCCTGGCCGCGATCCAGTCTTACTTGCTTGCGCCACTCACCTGCAAAACCATCTGTGTTCCGCTATCCAGCTTTACATTTTGAGTCGTGGAGCTGATCACAGAACCCTGTGCTCCAGCGGCGGAGGCAGAGCTCAATGTGAGTCCCTGCATTCCGACTACGCCATGGCTCGCACTGCTGAGGGCGCCCTGTGCGTTTAGCCCTCCCGCAGCCGTTCCCGCTGCACTGTTCACCGTGGAGTTGACGCCTGCAACTGCCCCGCCACCAACATTGCTGACGCTGTTCGTCGCTCCACCTAGCGTGGAAGAGGCTCCGCGAGTCACACCACCCACCAAGCCACCTCCGCCAGTTGCTCCGCCGGCCATTGGCGCGGAGAGGCTGCCGGCTTCATCAGCATCCGCAATCGCAGTCCCGCGTACTGGTGGCGCGAGCGCCTGAATTGTGGCATTGAGCGACGCTTCCTCTCCACCTTTGAGCTGGGCCTTGTCGAACACAATCCCGAGCTTCGATTCAGCTTGTCCTTTACCGCGGCCTTGTGCTTCCGTCACGTGCCCTACCAGCTTTGATCCTTTGTGCAGAACCACGTGACCGTTTGACTTCACGTCCTGGGTCAGCTTTGCGGTCACCTGGTCACCCGGTTTGGCTTTCTTAGCATCCACCGGCTTGGTCAGTGCGGCTTGCAGGGTTGTGCCGCTGGCCAGTGCGGCAGACAAGCTGCCCGGATCCGATGAGTTGGCGCCGTGATTCTTTGCATGAGATTCGTGCTCTTTCGGCTTGGCCTCATGCCGGTCCTTCGCCTGTGCGGAACCTGCCGCACTGGTACTGGCTGAAGCGCCTCCTGCCGTGGCCTGTTGACTCGTGTTGACGTTCGCTCCGGCTTGTCCGTTGGAAACTGATGCACTGCCGGTAGCAGAGCCTGTGGCTGTCGTTTGTCCGTATGCCGGCGCAGCAAGCACAGCGAATGCCAGCAATGTTGTTGATAAAGCGTTCATCTGTCTGATTCTCCTGTAAGCGATCTACCCAGATCCAGAGACTCTGGATTTAGATGCAGGTTTCGTCATTAGCGTCTATTCGGTCTTGGCCGGGCCTGCGTGGGGCCGCATGCAAAAGCATGTTAGACGATTGACTGGCCGCCGCATCTAACCAGTGTTGTTGCTGCCGGGAATTGCCCAAGTGGTGTAATCTCTCAGAAAGGGGAAGAGCTTGAGTACACAGGAAAAGGTCCTCATCGTGGAGGACGAAGAAAATGAACGTACCGGCCTGGCTGAGCTGATCTCCGCCTGGGGCTACCGGACTGAAACGGCCAAAGACGGGCTGGACGGTCTGGAAAAAACAGCCACTTGGTTCCCCGGCATTGTGGTAACGGATTTCAAAATGCCGCGCATGGACGGCATGGAACTCCTCCAACGCTTGTCAGAGCAGCCCCAGCCAGTTGCAGTGGTATTGCTCACGGCGCAAGGCAGTATCGATGTGGCTGTGGATGCCATGAAATCAGGCGCTTACGATTTCATTCAAAAGCCCGTCGATCCCACGCGGCTGCGGCAAATCCTGCAAAATGCGGCCCGCCAGAGGGGTACATCACTCGAACTGGAAGCCACCCGGCGCAAGCTGCGCGATAGCGGCCTCTTCGGCCAAATGGTCGGCGGGTCCAAGTCAATGCAGGAAATATTCCATCTGGTTGAAATGGTGGCCCCCAGCACGGCTTCAGTGCTGATCACGGGTGAGAGCGGCACCGGCAAAGAGATGGTGGCGCGGACCATCCACGAAATGAGCCCGCGCAAAAGCAAGCCGTTCGTTGCCATTAACTGTTCTGCCATCCCTGAAACCCTGATTGAAAGCGAAATTTTTGGTCACGAAAAAGGAGCATTCACCGGAGCTCTGGAGCGCCGCGCCGGCTGCTTTGAACTCGCAGAGGAAGGCACGCTGCTGCTGGACGAAATCGGCGAAATGCCTGCCGGTACACAGGCCAAGCTTCTACGCGTCCTTGAAGACCGCAAACTGCGCCGCCTGGGCAGCAAGGTGGAAACGCCGGTGGACGTGCGAGTGCTCGCAGCGACCAACAAGGTCCCGGAAGAGGCGGTTGCACGTGGTGAATTGCGTGGCGATCTCTATTACCGCTTGAATGTATTCAACATTCATCTTCCTCCGCTACGCGAGCACAAAGAAGACATGCCGCAACTGGTGGATGCTCTTTTGAATGACATGAATGAAAAGCACGGAAGAAAGGTGGGTGGAGTGAGTGACAGCGTTCTGCAGGCGTTCCACAGTCACAACTGGCCCGGCAACGTGCGGGAACTGCGCAATACGCTGGAGCGGGCTGTGATTGTCTGCGAAGGCGGGCTGGTTGAACCGCGCCATCTGCCGCCAAATTTCGGCAGCGGCGGCCTCAAGGTGACTGCCACTGACGGCGCTGGTATCCGGCTGGAAGTGGGTACCACTGTGGAACAGGCAGAAAAAATGCTCATTCTCAAGACGCTCGCCGCCACCAACAACAATAAAACCCGCGCTGCGGAAATTCTGGGAATCAGCCTGAAAACATTGCACAATAAGCTAAAGGAGTACGGGACCGCTTCAGGAATGGCCAGCGAAGCGGCCAGCTAGTATCACTCGTTTCATGCCTGCGCTGCGCCTCAAAACCAAGCTGGTGATCTCCATCACGCTTATGGTGGTGGTTATTGTGGCTACTCTTGCCACCTTCTACCTTTATGAGGTGGTGCACACGCGCGTGCAGGAAACCAGCAAGGATGCTCAGGCTATAGCTGAAATGACTGAGGCTGCCGCCAGCGGCGCTCTCCAGGTTGATCTCGCTGACACCAATATCAACTTGAATGATCCCAAGCAGGTTAACGACAAACTCAAGGACCTGCTCGAGACCGACTCTGCCGTCAACTCGTTGCTCGAATCGTGGATCGGCACGAACGCTATCATCTCCGACATCGCCATCACTGATGCGGATGGCCTGGTGCTTTCCCACTCTGACCCGTCGTTCCTGGGCAAGACCATTGAGCGGCGGGAAAACTTCTCTGATCTGGTGAATGCAGGCGTGTGGCGGCAGGTAAAGCTGATCTTTGGTCCCTACCGCGTCTATGAGTATCGCTCCGGGATTTCACGCCAGGACGGCACGCCTTTCGGCGAAGTGCGCGTGGGAATACCAACCATCTTTTTGCGCAATGAAATCCGCACCAGTGTGCGCAAGGCCGCGATTTTCTCCGGCGCTGCGATTCTTTTTTCACTACTGATTGCGGCCGTGGTTTCAACTGTCGCTTTGCGGCCGCTTACCGCCATCAGCCGCCGCCTGGATCTTCTTGCTTCGGGGCAGGCGGAGCCGAAAGAAACAGGGCTCAAGCGTTCCGACGAGTACGGCGTGGTCTCACACAAGATTGAGCGCCTGGGCCGGCAGGTGCGCGACGTGAAAGAAGTTTTCTCCGCGTTAAAAGAAAACCTCGACCAGATCATGGCCAACCTGCAGGACGGCCTCATGCTGTTCACCAGTGATTTTCGTGCCGTTCTGGTGAGCGCCTCAGCGGAGCGTTTCATCGGCAAACCGAGAGGAGACATGCTGGGCTGTACTCCCACAGAAATTTTTTCCGAGCGTACGCCCCTGGGAACGGCAATCCTTCAGGCATTCCGCACGCACCAGCCCGTCGACGCGGAAGAAATTGAGACAGAAAACGGCCATCGCATTCAGGTTGCGCTCGATTTCATTGAAGAACATGGAGAACGCATCGGCGCGCTGCTCACGTTGCGTGATGCCGAATCCGTGCACCGCATTGAAGACGAAATCGAGCTTTCCCGCCGTCTTGCCGCCATTGGCCGCCTCACTTCCGGTGTAGCGCACGAAGTAAAAAATCCCATCAATGCCATTGTGGTCCATCTGGAGGTCATGCGGCAAAAGCTGAAGGAGATTGATCCAGACACGCGGCGCCACATAGACATCATCGGCAGTGAGATTCAGCGCCTGGACCGCGTGGTGCAGACTCTGGTTGACTTCACCCGCCCGGTGGAGCTGCGGTTGATGGAAATGGATTTGCGCAAGCTGGTAGACGATGTGGCAATTCTAGCTTCGCCTGCCGCGGAGCAAAATCGAGTCCATATTGAGCGGCAGTCCGGAGAAGAGGTCCTTCTCACGCGCATTGACATAGACCTGGTAAAGCAGGCAGTGCTCAACATCATGATCAATGGCGTGCAAGCCATGCCGGAAGGCGGCACCATGCAGCTTGGGCTTCGCCGTGAAGGAGAAAATGCCCTGCTCACAATTCGTGATGAAGGCCAGGGGATTCCGGAAGACATTCGCGACAAAATATTTAATCTTTATTTCACCACCAAAAAGGGCGGCAGCGGCATTGGCCTGGCGATGGCTTACAGAGTGGTGCAACTGCATCACGGCTCGCTGGAGTTCGAGTCCGTTGCCGGAAGAGGGACAAGTTTCTACTTGCGCTTTCCTCTGATTGAAACTACAACAAATGGAGAACAATCGATAACAGCTCCAGAGGACTCGGTCAGCAAAGCATGACGCCACTTCAACGTTTACCGGTCCTGCTCCTGCTGCTTTCCGCTCTAACGGCAATTTCGGGCTGCGCCCGGAAGAAACCTGTTGTTGTGGTTGTCCCCAAGGAGCAGCCTCCCATCACGGCTCCAACTCCTGCGCCAACTCCGGAAGCAAAGACCGCGCCGCAGCAGCAGGAACCAACGGTGCCAGCGCCGGAGCAGACGGAGACCCCGGAAACTGCCAATACTGCGCCCGAGCAGGCACAAAAGAAATCGCATCACCGGCAGCACGCCGCCAAAAAGCCTTCTCCCATTGTCAAAGCTGAAAACAATCCGCCTGAACCCAGGACGGAACCGCCTGCGCCCATCTCACCTTCCATTTCATCCCGGGACGCGCAACGCGACCAATACAACACTGAGCAACTCCTGCAATCTGCTGAGAACACGCTGAACAACCTCAAGCGCCAGCTTTCGAAGCAAGAAGATGAGATGGTGGCGCAGGCACGCAGCTACATTAGTCAGAGCCGGCAGGCGACCAAGGACAATGATCCCGCGCGCGCGCGTACCCTGGCGCAGAAAGCCAACCTGCTCTCGAATGAATTGGTTAGACGCTGACCTTCCTCAGGCTTCGAATACGTACTTTTCTTCCTTCCGGAAGGGCATGCGAAGCGAGAAGCTGCGCCTGTCTTTGAGTCCTCTGGCGCTCAGGAAATCCAGCACATTGAGGTTGTGGTTCAGGTGCATGGGATGGGCTTTGGTAGATCCCGCCGGTACATCAAAAACAAACACTCCGTTCGGAGCG
>DATFDA010000167.1:0-2290 GCA_035252525.1 Candidatus Angelobacter sp.
GCAAAAACTGGCGCAGCCCCGGAGCCAGTTCGCCGCTCAATTCCTGCCATGTCAGGACCTTGCATCGTGTTCGCAGGTTTGTCGGCTTCACTGCCCGCATGATCGTGTGCCACGCTTCCAGCAGGTCAGGACGGCGCGCATCCAGCATCACACAAAAATCAAATTCGCCGGCGTGGGCCGCCAGAACGTTGCGGATGAGCTGATAGGAGATGAAACGCCCGGCAGAACGCGGCAGGAGCGTGATGTCAAATACCTCTTCCAGCTCACAATAGCTTTTCACTCGTTCCGGCGGCGCGATTTGAAAATCGTTTTCCGTCAGCTTGGCTTCCACTAACAAATGGCCGAGCTTCATATCCACTTCTGTCCGGTCAAAACGCGCTTTGCCGGTTGCGGTATTCTTCATCGGCACGCGGGCGCGATGGCCAAATTCCGGCAGATCGGTCGGTTCAATTCCGAGCATTGCCGCCACAGACTTGCTGTCGCGAACGCCGGGGCAGCAGAAGACATTCATCAGTAGGGCGTCAGAACTGCAGCACGAGTCCAGTTCGCGCCAGCGGCGGTCGGCTCTAGGGAGAGATATCCGCGCCTGCGCGTGCACCTTACTGAATCGTGAACACCATTCCGCGCGTTTCAGAATGGCGCGATAGCTCGCAGGATAGAAGTTGCCGTGCCTCTTTCCTTCCGCATCGGGCGCATAGACGGTCACCGGAACGGCCCCGTAGCTGGGCACATGGTCAAGCCGGTTCTTCTGGGCAAACTCGGCATTGCGGGCGCAGATTTCCCGTCTCAACTCACCGGCATGATGAATTCCGTCCACTACGCTTCAGTCTAAGACGGAATCGTGCTCACACCAAAAGGGTGGCCAGTAAATCAGTGCCCATCACTCGAAGCGGAGAGAAAGTGTTTGTAACCATTTTTGTGACAGATGCTCTGAATACATGTAAGTGGGGCACGATTTCTATGGGCAACGGATCCCATTAAGAGATAACGCCGCAGGGTTGAGCAGCATCTCACATGTAAGCTGCAACTTTTCAGGCGCTCAGGGGTCTAATGGAAAAGGAACAGCAGGCAGCTATTATGAAGTGCGAAATTTGCAACGCGATTGAGAGGCTTGGGCTCGACCCCTCGGCGCACGATTTGTGGTACTGCTCCGAACCTGCGCAGACAGATTCAGGACGGAGGGCCCACGCCAAGCTGGAAACAATTCTTTTGAAAGCTGCCACGCTGCACCGCGCCGCCTGCGATCTTCTGGCCCAAGGCTGCAAGCATCTGGTCGGCTACGGCGTCCAAAGCCGGCCCGCTTACCGCAGGCATTACATCACGCTCGGCCTGTAAAGAAACCGCTCCTGCCTCTTCAGCCTAGTTCTTGCTCCTGTCCGCCCTGGCTTGAAAAGCTCCCCCTGATATTGACGTCCCTTCGACCACAAATGTATTCGTGTAAGGATAAGAGGATTGAATGAAGTCGATTGATCCTGGTACTGAGATCTACCTTGTTCGTCACGGAGAGACGGAGTGGAACCGCGACGGCCGGCTCCAGGGCCAGCAAAATTCCTGCCTCACTGCACTTGGTCGCGAGCAGGCGGGGAAACTGGGCAGTCTGCTTGCTCGCCGGCTTGATCATGCGCCCCTGCCGGTGCAGGTGAGCCCTCTTGGCCGGGCGCTTGAGACGGCAGCTATCATTCGCGAACATCTTCCCGGTCCTGAACCAATCATTGACTCGCGTCTACAGGAGATGACGCTGGGAACGTGGGAAGGGCTGACGCGGAAAGAGGTCAACGAGCGTTGTAAAGGCGTGGGCAGCGATGCCAATGCGGAATGGTGGTTTCAGGCGCCGGGCGGCGAGTCCTACCAGCATTTTCAGGAGCGGGTTCGCTCCTGGCTGGCAGAACAGAGCGGAATTGTGATCGCCGTTTCACATGGGATCACCACGCGCATGATTCGCGGCGAATACCTTGGCCTCTCCCGTCATGAGCGCCTGTCCTTGCCGGTGCCACATGGAGTTATTTGGCGCCTCCGCGGCGGCGCAGTGGAAACCATCCATTAATAGCCGGAGGCGGATATTTCAAAATTCCTGCAAGAAAATCAGCAGCTTACAATCTAAGAAGTTGGGCGTCTAAATTGTGGCGCTCTCCTGTTTTCCGACCCAAGTAGAGGAGTTGGCATTTATGAGTCGAGCTTTGATCCGCTTATCGATCGCTGTCGGCTATTTGTCTTTCGCATCGTTTGCACTGGGTCAGGAAGCAAACCCAAAAGAGGCTGCGCCTGCCGCTACCCGGCGTGTGGCTGCCGC
>DATFDA010000168.1:0-15244 GCA_035252525.1 Candidatus Angelobacter sp.
GATATCGGGACCAAAGTATTTCCTGACGCCGAGGTAAAGTTTTTTCTGGATGCCGCTCCTGAAGTTCGCGGCTCAAGACGCTTTCTGCAACAACCCGCCGCTGCTGCGCCGCCTGAATCAGTGTTGGCCGAACTCAGGGCCAGGGACGAGCGCGACCGCACACGCGCCAACTCGCCTCTTGTTGCTGCGGCCGACGCGGTGCTGATCGATTCAACCAATCTCACTCTGGATCAGGTGCTGCTGCAGGCAAGCGAGATCATTGAAAGCAGGCTGAGCGAATTGCAACGTCGGTAGTTGGTAGTTGGTACTTGGCTTTTGGCTCTTGGCTGTTAGTGCCCGGTACTGTGCTATTCAAACCGCCAACAAACTCGTTATTGCTTTCTTATCTCTATCGTGCCGCGGTCCGATTTGAGCATCACCAGCGGCCCACCTTTGCCCACGCTCGCGCGAATGGATGAGTTGCGACGTTCGTTGTCCACTTTCAAATCAAAATCAGTATTAATGTCGCCCCCAACACTCTCAGCATTGAGTTGAAATCCTGCATTGGCTGGAACACTAAGCCTTATATCACCATGGACGTTGTTTACGTCAATGGGCGCCAGCGGCAACTTGGGCTGAAGTTCGATTGTGGCATTACGGTCCTGAATGTGGACGTCGCCGCTCACATCCTCCAGATGCACTCCTTTGCTGCGAGTGTCCAGGCGGAATGGGCCGGTAATGGAGCTGGCACGTAAATCGTCCGGTTGCATCTCAAAGTCGCCGTCAAGGCGGGCAAACTCAAGATTTGTGCGCGCCGTGGTGAAATGAACATGCCTGGCGATGCGCGCGAGCTGCAGATCACCCCAGTACGTGCCGGTCATGGTCAGGGAGCCGCGCACGTCGGAAATATCGGTATCGTTCACGCTGCCGTCTACCGTCACGTTGCCGCCGATGTCTTTCCCCGTAATGGAACCGTGGCTCACGCGGAGCACGGCATCTCCTTTGATCTGGTCAAAGCTCACATCGCCGTGATCGGTAGAGAGTTCAACGTTGCCGTCACGCTGAGACACGGTGATGTCTCCGTGGTGGGTGGTGATGGTCACACCCATTTTCGGAGGCAGTTGCAGGTCAAGATCAAATTCACCGCGCTGGTAATTGCCGCTGGAAAGATCCAAAACTGCTATGTCACCCTGTTGCACGATCTGAGGATGCGTGGCCTCGTTGAGTTGATTGGCATTGCTTTGCGAATCGCTGCGAATCGCTTTCTGGACGATGGCGTGAATCTGATTGTCAGCGCTGGCCGTAATCTTAATATCTCCGCGACTGGTCAGAATCCGCATCTGCGTGGCATTGACCGGCTGGGAAAAGTTATCACTGAAATCGTAGCGGCTGCCAAACATGCCGCCAAAAAAATCGCCAACATCAGAATCGTCGTCAATCCCAATGTTGTTCCTCACCCCCTGCCAATCCACGCGGGAAACACTCGTCGTGGTAAGTCCGAAGATGATGAAAAATACCAGGAAAACAATTGCTCCTGCGCCCAGGCGAGGCGAAGGATTGCCGCTGGCGCGAGACCACATGTATTCAATCAGCTTCACCACGCCAAGCAAGATGAGAAGTATGGGCCAATAACTGCTGAACCAGATCCAGAAACCGCGCGTGGAGATGACTCCAAAGTTGCGTAGCAGGAAAATGACCCCAATAGCAATCAGCACAATGGGGCCGAAAAATGAGCGCGGCCGCCGCGGGGAATAATAGGGAACTTGTCCAGGTGTGCTCATGGTTTTACCTGTGAATTTTGCTCCGGCGGCGCAGCCGGAGGAGGTGGAGGAGGATTGTTATTCCAGGCAGGTGGAGGCGCACTCATAACTCCGCGTCCCGCATACGGATCGATGTGGTTTTCGACAGAGGCGCTATGAGTGAGAAAGATGAAAGCTCCAATCACCAGCAGGAGTACCGGCCAGGTCTGGTAGAAATGAACAAATCCAGTGGTATCGAGCAGGAACAGAATGCCCAGCGTCACCAGGATGCCCGCGCCCATCAGTCCGTGCGCCCGGCAACGGGCACAGGGACAATTTCTGTTTCTTCTATAGATTGGCATCACCTTCCTCCCTGGATTCCCTGCGTTTGTGACATGTGCTTATAGGCAATCCACAGTCCCAAACCAATGAGGATGAGAGGCCACATTCTATGCATGTTGAACATCCCGATGTTGCCCAGCAGGAACAAGACTCCCAGTGCGATCAGCACAATGGCTCCCACTGGCGCCTGACTTTGCTGCGGATCAGCAACGGGCTGATCGGACACTGGAGCCGGGCTGGTTGCAGCCGCCACGTTTGCCGCCGGAGCAGATGCTGAGGTGGCGGGCGCTGCAAACGGTGGAGTGGCAGGATGACTTTCTTGAATTCCAAAGAGCTTGTCAATGCCCAGAGGATCAGGTAAAGGCAAGCCTAACATCTTCGCCTGAGCAGTCTTGTAGGCATCGAAGGCCATGTAGAACTCCCAGAAGAAGACCAGCAACAGAAATATGCCGGAAATATTATCCGTGGCAATCACAAGCATGATGAATATCACCACGTGGATGACTGCCTTCATGAACTGGCCGTTGTACATGGCGCCGACACCGGGAATAAAGCCCAGCAGCATGGCGATGCCGGGGCTGGGAGCGCTGGAGACCGCGGCCACTGCCACCACCGGCTGCCCTGGCGCGGCGGCCGGGGCGGCCTGCAGGCGGGCGGCAATGCAGGGTTCGCAATAGATGGCTCCCATCACGTCGCGTTTACAGTTCTCGCAGAGCGCCTTCCCGCAAGTTCGGCAGAACGCGGCTGCCGGTGCATCTGTGTGTATGGCGCAATTCATATTCTGGCTCCTTCATGTTTCACGGTAGACTGGGCGAAAAGAGAACCATTCTGCTCCAGGCTGTTTTTATCTTGAGGACGACCGCTGCCATCGGGGGCGGTATTGCGGTTTTGTTCCTGCTTCTGATTGCTGTTGTCTTTGGCCGGCTCCGGTGCAGTGGTCCGCTTGAGGTTCTGCACCCGGTTTTCAACTTCATACACAATGCGCAGGTTGTCATAGTAACGCTGCACGCGGGCTTCAATCTGTGTGTACTCAAGCACTACTGATTTGCGCAGAGCGCTCGGATGCCAGTCAATCTGTGACACTCTCACTCCCAGCAGGTTCAGGGTAAGCGCCAGTGAGAAGAACGCCATTGCGAATGAAGTAGCAAAGCGGGAATGCAACATGCCGGCCATGGGAGTCGGCAGTTTCTGCCGCAGCCGGGCCAGCCAGCCCTCAGGCTGTACAGGAGCTACCGCCGGCTTCTCAGCCAGTGTGGTTGCAGCCAGAATGTTGTGCACCAGATTGTTAGGCGGCTCGATTTCCGGCAACGCCTTCAGCAGCAGCATCCCTTCCTGAGTCTCTGCAAACAGGGGCCCGCAGAGCGTGCAGCTCAGGCGATGGGCATCAAACGCCTCCCGGGTATCATGCGTGAGCAAGCCATCCATGGCGTCGGCCAGTAAGGCTTCAAACTGGCTGCACTGCATTCCGGATTGTCTTTCCTCGCTATTCATAACCCTGCCTGCTTTTTATTACGAGAAAGTAATCTCGCAAGTTCCATTCTTCCCCGGTTAATGCGAGATTTTACGGTCCCTTCCGGCACCCGTAAAACCTGTGCAATCTCTTTATAATCCATATCTTGCAGGTCCCTGAGGATAACCGCCTCGCGCAAGTCCGGGGACAGTCGGGCCAGCGCCGCCCGGACCACCTGCTGGGTTTCTTTACTGGCCAAGCGGTCATCGGGCGATGGCCCCCGGTCAGGCAGCTTCTCACTCAGCGTTGGAGCATCTTCCTCATCGCCCAGCCCGGCATCCATGGAATCAGTAATCCGTTCCTGCTTGCTGCGCCGGAAGTGGTCCACCAGCAGGTTCCGGGTTAAAGTGGTCAACCAGGTATTAAATGCCCCTTTTTCAACATCATAGCTGCCAAGGGTGCGATAAATCCGAATGAAAACTTCCTGCGTAAGGTCTTCAGCGTCATCCGGGGAATTGGTGAAGCGGTAGCACAGATTGTAGACCCGCCGATTGTACAGGCGGACGATCCCCTCCCATGCGGCCGCATCTCCAGCCAGACATCGGTGGACTAATGCCCCTGTTTGCTGGTCTTCCAAGCAGTCTCCCCGTGAAAGCCGAGTATAGCTGTTAACAATTTGCCTGTGTTGAGGATACGAACACTCGCGTCAAACAGTTCCTCTGCCAGAACCCGGAAACCGGTAGAAAAGAAGATCGGCGGGAAAATCGCTCCCGCCGATCAGAGGCTTCGTTTCGGTTCGTGTGTCTATGGGAAGAGCACCTTGGCTGCTGCTGCGCCCAGCACGAACTGCGAGATAATCGTGGTCCAATCCTTGAACCCGCGCAGCACAACTCCTTTATCCAGCTTTTCCGGGACAACGATGGTGTCGCCGGCCATCAGCCGCGTAGAATCGAAGTTGTTGAAGAATAGTGAGCTGTGGCCGTGCTTGCTCAGCGTAGTTCCGTCAGCGCGAATGATAAACGACTGGGATTTGTCGCCGTTCCTGGTGGCTCCGCCGGAGAGGCGCAGGTAATCGCCAAAGGTCTGTCCGGGTTTATAGATGAATGAATTGGTGTTGTACACGGCGCCAATCACGTTTACCGTGGCGGGACGGAACGGTACCAGAAAACGGTCGCCGTCCTCCAAAACCAGATCAGGAACGTCATTAAGGTTGTTGTCGTTGGGCTTGAGTTGCAGCACAATGCGGCCGGTGGCCCGCAACTGGCGCAATTTTTCCACCAGCCTGCGCTGGCCTTCCAGCGCCTGATGTTCGGCTAATGCTTCGTCAGGACTTAATCCGCGCTGCGCGCCTGCGCCCTGTTCAATCGACTTATCCAGCTCATTTACGTACTGGTCCAGGCGCTCCTGCTGATCTTCGCGCACGGATTCACGGGTAAACTCGGCTCCATAGAGATAGGCTTGGGAAGTAATACCCCCTACCCTGGATATGAGGTGACGCAGAGTTTCCCCCGGCTGGACCTGGTAGACACCGGCCGATTGAAACTCACCTTCAAGGCGGACGAACTTGCTCTGCTGGCCGATAGGCACCTGCATGTCTGCCTGAGAAAAAATGGTGACAATGTCTCCGGGCTCCAGAACAAGGTTCTGCTGTTCATCACCCGCAATCGCTTTCCCCAGATTGAAAGGCAGCAGGTGGGTGGTGAGATCATCAGGATTCATGCGCTGGATCACAGCGTATTCCCAGTTGATTTCAGCCGCGGACCTTCTCACCTGATTTTTCAGTGCTTCTTCGGTTACGCGCTGGGCTTCAGCCCTGCTCAGGCCGCTGGTGTCAGGCTGCTGCGAGTTCGGCACCACGGGCGTTTGCGGGGGCTGAGGCGGAGGGCCAGGCGGGGGCGGGTTTGGCAGGCCAGCCTGGGCAGCCTTCTGTTGTTGCTCGGCAGCCGCCTGTTGTTGCTGAGCAGCCTGCACCGCCGACTGCTGTTCCGGAGATTGAAATGTGGTGCTGTTCTGATTGATCCCCAGTACATTTTGCCGGTTCCAGAACGTCTCAGTAATCAGGAATTCACGGTTTGGAATAAGGTCTTTCACGCGCATGCCCTGGCGCCAGGGATAGCGTCCGGGGACAGCAACGTTGCCGCGCAGCGTGACTGCATTGTCAAACCGCGGCGATATATGAAGGAAGCGGACGATATCCCCATCGCGCAGCGGAGTTTTGAGACCGGTTGCGTCCAAAGTGAACTCAGCCGTCCTGCGGTTATTGTGTTCGTCAATGCGATCAACAAACACCTTCTGCCCGTTGGCGGTGGTTGTGATCCCGCCGGCATATTTCAATACATCGTCGAGGGTTTCATGCTCCTTGAGCTCGAAAATACCGGGAACATTCACACTTCCTGCCAGCGCCACGAGATTGCCCACCGGCGGAACGTAGATCACGTCTCCGGGAAGGAGCTGTACGTCCTTGCTCTTGTCGCCGCGAACTATCAGGTCATAGAGATCAAACCGCGTAATCTCCTTCCCCTGCCGCTTCAGGACGATGTTGCGCATGGATCCGCGCTTGGAAACGCCGCCGGAGGCAAACAGCGCGTTAACCAGAGTGCTGAGCGAGCTCACGGTATAACTGCCGGGCCTGCGTACCTGGCCCACCATGAAGACCTGGATGGAACGCAGCCTGCCCAGGGTGGCGGTGATATTGAAATTCTTGAACACGCGGCTGACGGCTGCACGCAAGTGTTCATCGAGCTGGTCATAGCGGACCCCGGCCACGCTGATGGGGCCGACTTTGGGGATGTAGATAGAACCCGTGCGGTCCACGGTGGCGCGGAAATTGACGTCAATCTGCCCCCAGGCATGAATCACCAGTTCATCTCCGGGACCGATCAGATAGTCAGGCGTTACCGGCACCCGGTCCAGCGGAGCGAAGGTGGACGGCATGTTATGAAACAGGTCATGCCCGAAGATCTGGAGCGGGTACCCGAGCGTGCCGGCCACGAAATACTGAAACTCGATGTCCGGCTCCGGAGGAAGGTTCCTGATCTCCGCTTCCTGCTGAGCGATGCGCTGCTTTTCCTGTGCTGCATCCTGTTGCGCCTGTTGTTCTTCGCGCAGCAGCTCACGATCTGCCGTGGATGCGCCCTGGGTATTTGTGCCCATGTTGGTGATGGAGACACCGGTACTCGGTCGAGGCATGGGCAGACTTCCTGACGACCTGTCGCCTTGCTGCTGTGAGTCGGGTTGCTGCTGCTGCTGTGAGTCAAATTGCGCGGTCGCGCTGCACACGGAAAAAATGGAAAACAGAAAGAACTTTATAAAAAAAGCTTTTCGCACGTATTTATCTCTTGTCGCAATCGGAACGCATAAAAATGAGAATACCTGGATGCTTCCAGTGTAAATCCCGCGCCCGCGTTCGCGAATAAGCGCTTATGCCTAATGGAATCAACTGGTTTTACTGAATGGAAATATACAGGAACGGTCATTTTCCTGTATAGGTTCGGCCGCTATTCAGACCTTCCAGTCAGCCGGAACATGAGCTTGCCGGGAAGATGGCGCCTGCACGATTGGGCAAAATCGGGCGCTCAGGCAGTAAAATGATGATCGTTCATGGCCGTTCCCCTGCCAGTCCGTCCTTTTGCCCGCACGCTGATGATTGAGATCGCGGGCCAGCGCCGTCGCGTGTCCATCAATACGTCTCCTTTCGCCATTGGCCGCTCTGACGACTGCGAGGCCATCATTCCTGATTTTCGTGTGTCCCGTCTGCATGCCAAGATCGTGCAGGAAGGCGAACAGTTCTTTATTGTTGACGCCGATAGCAGACACGGAACCTTTGTGAATGGCACGCGCACCCAGCGCGCGCTGTTGAAAAATGGCGACGAAATTACGCTGGGAGCTCCGGGCCTGAAACTTGTGTTTTTGGAAAACGAGCCGGTCAGCAGTGAAACCAATGTCCTGCTCAGCCGGCTGGTGGCGGATTCGTCAGACACCTCCGAGTTGGAGAAGCTGCGCCTGTTTCTGGAAGCTACCCGCAGCCTGGGCAGCGGACTGGTGGTGAATGATGTGCTGCGCAAAATGCTCGACGTGGGGCTGCGCATCACCGGAGCTGAGCGCGGCTTTGTCTATCTTAAGCAGAAGGATGGAACGCCGTCATTGGCCTGTGGCCAGGATGCTTCCGGCAATGCGGTAACGGCTGATCATGGTGTTTCCCATTCCGTAGTGCAGGAAGCTATGAGTTCAGCGGCGGAGTTCATTACCGGCGACGCCGCCCAGCAGAGCGCACTGGCGGCGCGGCAGAGCATCGTCCTCAATGAGCTCAGGACCGTCATCGCCATTCCGTTGCGAGCGAAGCGGATCTCAGCGGCGGCGAGCGCCGGCGTGGAAGTTAGCGGTGTGCTGTATCTGGACAGCCGCCTGGTTTCCCGCAATTTATCGGGAGTGAGCAATGATGTGCTGCGCGCGCTGGCCAGCGAATGCGCTGCCGTGCTGGAAAGTGCCATGCTGGTGGAGAGTGAACAGGCGGCGCGGCAATACCAGCAGGAGATGGGGATTGCCGCATCCATTCAGCGCAGCCTGATTTCGCTTCCCGATGCGGGATGCGATTTTGCCCGCGTCTCCGGCCGCAGCATCCCATGCAAAGAAGTGGGTGGTGATTTCTATGATGTCAACGTCTCTCCGCACGCCGTTACGGTGATTGTGGCGGACGTCTCAGGCAAAGGAATTTCCGCCGCGCTGCTGGCTTCAGTTATCCATGGCATGTTTTATGCGCAGATATCCAGCGGCACCGGCCTGCTGGACGCTGTGGTTTCAGTAAACCAGTTTCTCTGTTCCCGCGTGGCCGGACAAAAATACGCGACACTTCTCGCTGTGCAGCTTGACCGCAGTGGCCTGTTGAGAATGGTGAACTGCGGCCACGTGCCGGCGGTCCTGGTGGAGAACGGGATCGTGAGCCAGATAGAGGATGGCGATATGCCCGTGGGACTGCTGCCGATTGCCAAGTTTCACCTGATTGAGCGCCCCCTCAGCCCCGGTTCACGGCTGCTGCTTTTGACAGACGGCATCACTGAGACCGAGAACGCAGCAGGAGCCGAATTCGGCTTTACCGGACTGGAGGCGCATGTGCTTTCGCAGAATCCGCTTGCTGAGATCATGCAGGCAGTCGAGTCCTTCGGCGGAGACCACGAAGCGCAGGACGACCGCACGCTGGTGGTGCTGGAGCGGACCACGTAAGTTGCGTCAAGCGCACGGCTCGCGGCTCGCGGCTTTGCTCTCTGCAAATGATTTTCTTACCTTAGGCCGCTCCAATTCAGAGATTCTTCACTTTCCCTTAATTTCCTGTGAGATACTGGTGCGCAATACACACGGATGCAGAGCATGTCTGACCCTGCATATCAGCCCAGTGCCGCAAAAAGAGAGAAAGATTTAACCGGCACCCAGGTAGGACGGTTTCTTGTTACTGACCGCCTTGGTTCAGGTGGCATGGGAGAGGTGTATCGCGCGGAAGACAGCAAGCTGCGCCGCACGGTAGCCATCAAACGACTCTCGCCTCTGGCCGGCAGCGGTCCCGGAGAAGTTTCCCGCCTGCTGCGCGAAGGCCAGCGCGCCTCTGCGTTGAATCACCCAAACATCGCCAGTATTTACGACGTTCTGGAAGAAAACGGCGAAGTGCTGCTGGTAATGGAATTCGTAAACGGCCAAACATTGCGCGACCGGCTCGATGGGCCGATGAAGGCGCAGGAGTTTTTACCGATAGCTTTGGAGTGCGCTGCGGCGCTTACCGCGGCCCATGAAAAAGGCATCCTGCACAGCGACATTAAGCCGGAAAACATTATGCTTACGCCGGATGGTCACGTGAAACTGCTCGACTTCGGCGTGGCGCGGCGCGTGGCCTCAGCCGACGACACAACCCGCAGCATGAGCCTGCAGAACTTGAGCGTGCAGGCGCCTGTGGGAGGGACCCCGGCCTACATGGCTCCTGAGGTGCTTCTGGGCGGCGTTCCCGATCTCAGAGCTGATGTGTTCGGTCTTGGCATGGTCTTCTACGAGATGCTGGCGGGGAAACATCCGTTCCGGGGCGATGCGTCTACCACGCCGGTTGCGTTCCGGATTGTGCAGGAGAATGCAGCCCCGCTACCTGCTCTCGAGAACAAAACGGCCCAGCCGCTCAAAGATGTGATTGCCAGATGCATGCAGCGCGATGCGGCGATGCGATATCCGAGCGGGCGACCGCTGTACCAGGACCTGCTGGCAATATCGGAAGGGGCAAAGCCGAAATTCCAAGGAGTCACAGTACGACCGAACCGTGCACGTGCGATAACGATTTTTGCGGGTCTCACGATTGCGGTAGTGTTGGGCTTGGTTTTGTCGATCGCGCCGTTGCGAGCCAGGCTGGCTGGAATTTTGCATCGCCACGGCGCAACGCAAAATGGCGCGCCTCAGCTCTCGCAACAAAATCTGGCGCTGCTGCCTGTCAGCGTCGCGGGAAACGATCCTAAGCTGCAGGCCTTCGCTGATGGTCTAGCAGTAAGCCTCACCTCCAAGCTCTCGCAGCTCTCTGAAAATCATACCCTTGAGGTGGTCAGCAGCAATCAGGTCCGGGACAAGAAAGTAACTACTCCACAGCAGGCATTTCAGCAGTTCGGGGCCAATCTGGTGTTGCAGATCAGCCTGCAACAAGCCTCTGATCTGGTGCGTGCCAGCTACACCATGACAGATAGCAAGAGCGGGCGCACAGTGGCAGGCGATACGGTCACCGCACCGGCTTCTGATCCATTTTCCCTGCAGGACAAAGTCGCCGCGGGGGTTATTCAGGCATTGCAGATCCAGTTGCGTCCGGACGAGCAGACGGCCATCTCAATCCACGGTACCGCGATTCCTGCCGCTTACCAGTACTACCTGATGGCGCGCGGGTACCTGCAAGACACTTCTTCTCGCCCTGAACATATTGATGAGGCATTAGTCGTTCTTGGAGAAGCGTTGAAGTTGGATCCGAATTACGGCTCGGCGCACGCAAGCCGTGGAGAAGCACTGTGGATCAAATATCTCGATACCAAAGAGAAGAAATGGATTGCCGAGGCGCGCTCTGAGTGCCAGCACGCGATCTCCGGTGGGAATGCAGGCAGCAGAGGCCACGTTTGTCTCGGTGTGGTTCTGGAGGGGACGGGGAAATCCAAGGAAGCAGTAACAGAATTCCAGCGCGCCCTGGAACTTGACCCTACAGATGATGACGCGTATATCGGACTAGCTCGAGTCTATACCTCGCTCAACAAAACCAGTGACGCAGAGAAGACCTATCAGCGTGCAATTGAACTGCGGCCTAACTATTACCGGCCGTACTCATCACTAGCGTTTTTCTATATTCAGCAGGCAGAATATGCAAAAGCGGCGGAGATCTATTCCAAACTCATCGGTCTCGCTCCAGAAAATCCAGAGGCATATTCCAACCTCGGCGCAGCCTATCTGTTTCTAGGCAGAGATGCGGAAGCGGTTCAGGCACTGCAGCGATCCGTACAAATTCGGCCTTCAGGTGGTGGTTATTCCAATCTAGGCACTGCGGAATTCCGGCTGCGGCGCTTTCAAGAAGCCGCCGACGGTTACCAGGAAGCATTGAAGTACGATAATCAAGACTATGCCCTATGGGGGAATCTGGGTGACGCGTACTACTTTGCTGGACAAAAATCGAAGGCAAGCGACAGTTACGCCAACTTTTTGAAGCTTGCGCTGCCACAGCTAGAAACCAACCCCAACGATGCTGGTCTGGAAAGCGAGATAGCTGCTGTCTTTGCTATGCTGGGCGATCGTGACCACGCCTTGCACCACCTATCCCATTCCCTTGAGAGCGGCCGCTCCGATAAGGACTTGTATTTCAACGCAGCTATTACTTACAACCAATTGGGAGAATCTGATGTTTCCCTGGAGTGGCTGCACAAGGCGGTATCGGCAGGATATTCTGTGGCAAACATCCAAACTGCCCCGGCATTTGACAATCTCCGCAATGATCGCCGCTTCGTTTCGATCATGAGTGGGGCTCCCCGGTAACTTTTGATTTTGTAATACACACACGGTCCGTACAAGAAGGAATCTCAGTTTAGAAAGGAGAGAAACTCATGGCGACAGCCAAATACGAATTTCCGCAAGAAACACCCATCCGTCAAATTGACGCATACACCACGCCGCTTAAGGTCTATGCCGGCGAAACGTTTGAGTGGACAACAACAGAACCGGCCGGAACCACGGTAATCATCCAACCCATTGCGGGGCAAAGTTGGCCCCTTACAGAGGCGTCCTACTCGGTTACAGCAAGTTCTCCCACAGCAGCACAGGTAAATGCTACCAGCGCTGGCCAGGTTAGCCAATTTCAGTGCTCTCCAAGCGCACCTACATCCCCGCAAACTATCGCAGTGGCAACGAATCTTTATTCACCATGCAACGACGTCAACATTCAGCAGGGACAATGTTTTGGTTGGCAAAACAGCACGGGAAAAAAAGTTCATATCAAAGGAACTGGCAACTGGCCAAAGCTGCATGAGATTGATAACGGCGCCATCGTTCTGCTGTATGTCGATGCAAATGTTGCTGCCGCCTCTTATCCTTTGTCGGTAAGCGAGCCGAATGGGAAAGGAGTCTGTTCCGACGTCGCTGGCAATCCCAAGATCATCGTGACAACGCCTCCGGTGCCGAAGGGAAACCGCTGAAGGTGTTTAATAAAGAAAAATGCCGGACGAAGTTTCGTCCGGCGTTTTTCGGTACGCCGTGCATGTTCGACAGCTTGAGGTGAAAGCCCTCTTCACGACCTGAACGAACTGATTGTTACTAAGCTATCGAACCGCCGTATGCGGGACCCGTATGTACAGTGGCGGCGATTTTGTAGAGGACTTCTCATCGCGCGGCGACTACCCTGGCTAATCTCAAAGGGGCTGCAGCTCAGCGTTAGCACGCAAGCAAGATTGCCCAGGTGATCCTTTGCTCAGTCGCTCAGGGCAGGCTCTGCTCCATCCTGTTGATCAGCGGAGCATTCATTTTGGAAATACTGGACTATCCTGATCCGTTCCCGTGATGGCGGCCGGCCCAGTTGATGTGTTTGCCACAGAGATAGCTGCTGATAGCCGGATCGCGTTGCGTAATGAAACTGGCCAGTTGGCTAAATTCCTGCAAAGCGGGATGCTCTCTGGCATCTTCAGGATCCAGCCATTTGCCAAACGCGGGAAAGCCCTGTTGAGGTGAAGCGGACGAATCCTCAACAGAAATGATCGTTTGCCCGCCGGGCGATTTTATGTCCATGCAGAGCGCAAGACGGTCCTCATAGTTCCTGTTCTGCCAGCCGTTTCCCATACTGACGGAAAGCCGGACAAATTCGTCTGTGCGGTTCAGGTGCAGCAGAGCGTAATACATTGCATAAGGATTGCCGTCTCTGCGCAGGAAACCACAGATGCTGGTCATGCCCGCCGCGCAACAACTGCATTTAAGTTGCGCTGTGGAGTCAGATAATTCCAGCTTGTACTCAGCCATAATATCTTGCTGCGGAAACTGCGACTTTATGCTAACAGGCAGGCATTCCAGGGGCGCAATGCCGTTTTCCCAAAATGGGAAGGAGCCAAACCTTGCGGAGACAAAGCGGGGCGGTTGTGGGAAGATATACGCAGCCATCCGCCGTACCAGCTTTCCCTTTATGCCAGTCGTCCTCAAAATTGATGCGCGCAGAAAAGTTGTGTATTCGGCCTTTTACGGAAGAATCGATGATGCTGAAGTGGCCGGGCACCGTTCGGCCATCGCGTCTGATCCTGATTTCAGTCCCGACTTCAACGAGATTGTTGATTTCACCGCGGTCACAGACGCTTCTCTATCAGAATCCACGCTGGCGGCGATGGCGGCCAATCCCAGCTTATTTCACGAATCGGTGCTGCACATTGTGGTGGCGCCGGCGGACCTGCTGTTTCAACTGGCCAGCAAGTACAAAGGGCTGGCGCGCTTCTCCCGGCCAAACGTGATGGTGGTGCGCTCGCGTGATGAAGCGTACCAATTGCTGGCGGACGGCGTGAAGAAGCCGTAGCAGCACACAGCCGGTTTTTACCAGAAAGGACACGCCGAAACACTTGAGGGGTGTAGGGTCAGCACAGCCGAGCGTCTCTGGTTTGCACGACGAACGAGACAGACTACCCGACCCGCTTGTGATTTTCTGGCTTGTTTATTTCTCCAGAGTTGCAACCAGCCTGACTTCCGAACCGGCAAATACGCTGATTTCGCGTGAGAACTCCTGGTACCCTTTCGCTGATACCGCCACGCTATGCTTTCCCGGAGTCAACTTCAGATTCACCGGGGCGTTGCCGACAAAATTTCCGTCGATGCTGACGTCTGCGTGCTCCGGCGTGGCTGTCAGAATCACCGTTCCTGTGCCGCTCTCTGGTGCTGCCGTCAAAGTGGGTTCGGGTGGGATCGCTTTAGGGGCCGGGACCTTCACCGCTGTTTGCTCACTGTGGACTTCGGACTTCTGCTTCACCTTGCCGGCGAGTTCCTCACTCACCTGGCCAAAGAACTTGTCCGCCATGCGGTCACCCGCACCGAACGCCACGTCTCCATCCTTGCTCTGCACGTTAATCACGAGTATGGCGCGGTCGTCCGCCTGCGGCTCAATCGAGGCATTGGCGACGAACCCCTTGGAAAAAACGGAGTGTCCCGTCTCAAAAGTAAACATGAGCATCTTTTCGTCGACATAGGTCACCACGTGCCGTTCCCGCGCTGTACGCAGTGCCGCCGCGAAAAGCTCCGTGGACGAGTTGTTGTACAGCTTCTTTTTTGGCTTTGCGAAGGCGGGCAGGCAGAACGTTAACAGCAGAGCAATAACCAAGAAACGTTTGAGCATGGTGCATCTCCTGTCTGAGAAGTGTCAGCAAATCACGTGCCAGCCCGGGTATCGCGAAATTGGCCTGTTTCCGCAATTCTCATAAAATTGAGACTCGCCGTTGGTGGTTTTCAGCCAGCAGATGTGGTGAAAAAGGGCCAGACTGATGGAGACAAAAAGCTTTTGCAACACAGAGGAACGGAGCAAACAGAGGACTGGATTCACATCATTTCATGCCGCTTCCTCCGTGTTTCAAATCGTACCCTCCCAAATGGCGCTGAATGCTTAGTGCTCTTTACTATGATTAAGTGCTGGTGCTTGCTCCCACGGGTGAGGTACAGAAGGCGCACCGTTTTGCCGCAATAGGAATTTCACTCAGGCATTCCGAGCATTTTTTGCTGGTGGGATCTGGCGGCGCCTGGCCGCGCGCCTGGCGCGCTTTCAAGGCATTCATGGGAACAATGATGAAGAAATACACGGCCAGGGCAATGAGCAGGAAGCTGATCAGCGCGTTCAGGAACAGCCCATAAGATATTACGCCGCCGTTGAGGGTGGCGCGGAAAGCGGAAAAGTCCGGCTTGCCCACAATGGCTGCGATCAAGGGATTGAGGACATTGGTAACAAACGACGTAATCACGGCCCCGAACGCCGCGCCAATCACGACAGCCACGGCAAGATCAATTACGTTGCCGCGCATGATGAACTGTTTGAACCCTTTCAGCATAGGAACCTCCTTACTTGGAGGGAAATAATACTCGAAATGGCCGTCAGCATTCAGCAATCAGCAGCAGAGTTGCCAGAATCGCCGGGTGCCAAAAAACCAAAATAAAACAAGTAAAGCCTCTTACCACAAAGTAATCATCACCGCAGGCAATCCGAGGGGGCATGTTTTTTATTGTCGCTCCG
>DATFDA010000169.1:0-5763 GCA_035252525.1 Candidatus Angelobacter sp.
TGCTTCTCGGAGTCACAACGGCGTAGCCGCGGCTTCGCAATACCTCAGCGCGATAGAGAGCAAGCTCAAAGAGCCGGCCAAAGATCAGCACTCGCCGCGGCTGGCCCGTTCTGCGCGATTGCTGCTTTGCTCCATGCGAAGTTTTAGGAGCACGCAGGCGCTTGTGGTCTGAAGCCAGTTTGTAATCTGGGTGTGCAACAGGAAGCGGAATATGAGAGTAGGGTTCCTGGGCCGGCATGAAAGGCGCAGTATATTAAGCCCACTTTCTGAGGTCAACAAGAAAGGCGCAATTGCATGTGACTGGATTTTGCGCGCGGTCTCATTTAGGCTTTCTCCCTTACTTTTGAATTAAGGGGAACCAATGCCTCGCGTTTGGCGATCTTCTCTTCATCTCGCGATCACGCTCTTATTATTCACCATCCACCCGCACAATGCCGTCGCACAACAACACCAAACACTGGTGGAACAGCTCCGTGATCTGGTGGAGACGCCCGCGGTTCCCGGCTACGAGCGAGAGCTCTCGGCGCGAATCGCCAAAATGCTGGCGGCGCATAAGGCGCGCATAGACAATCTGGGCGACGTCCTTGTGACAGTGGGTTCCGGAAGCCCGCATCGCTTGATTGCCGCACCCATCGATGAACCAGGATTTGTGGTCAGCGGCATCACGCCGGATGGATATCTCACTTTGCAGCGCCTGCCGCAACTCGGAAACCTGCCTTTGTTCAATGAGCTTTACTCTGCGGAGCCGGTCAAGATAGAAACTGCGCAACACAAATGGATCGACGGAGCGGTCGCCGGTATAAGCATTCATTTGCTTCCACAGCGCCAGCATCCGCCCAGCATGGCGGACCTGGACAACATGTTTGTTGATGTGGGCGCTACTTCCGCCGCTCAGGCACGCAACTCAGGCGCCGACGTCCTCAGCCCTCTTGCGATCCAACGTTCGCTTTACGTCATGGCCAATGGCCGCCTCGCTTCACCTGCCATTGGCGACCGCTTTGGCGCAGCCGTTTTGCTGCAACTCCTCAATGGTTTCGATGCGGCAAAGCTCAAAGGCACAACTACCTTCGCTTTTGTCACCCAGCAGTGGGTGGGCGCGCGAGGGTTGCAGCGCGTGATGGAAGAACAGAAACCGGACGAGCTGATTTATGTAGGGCGGCTGATTCGCCCCGCTGCTGCGCCGGCAAATCGCCAGCAGCAGGAAGAGCCTGGCTTCTCCAAACAGCCCGGAAGCGGCGCGTTGATCGCTGAAGAAAAGAGCGGCGCCGAACCCGGCGGTCTTGGCGCTGAGCTGAAGCAGCTTGCCGAGCAGAACAAAATCGCCGTCCAGACGGATTTCTCTGCGCCGCTGCTGCCTCGTGGCGGCTACATGCCGCAGCCCAGGCTCCCGGAGCGCACCGTCCACCTTTCCATCGCCACTGCATGGCCCTCCACTCCTGCCGAGTACATCGATTCCCATGATCTGGCGGGCGTGGTGCAACTGCTCTCGCTGTACCTGCAAGGCTCTTCCCAGCAAGTTGAAATCCCCTCTGCCGCAGCGCTGCCCGAACCAACGCTTCCATCGCGTCCCACTACCGCGCCCGGAGATGAAGCCATCCTCAAGCGCGTGATTGAAACCTACGGCGCAAGCTCGCATGAAGGTTACGTCACCAAAATGGTGGCTCAACTCCTTCCCGCGTGGGCCAAGCCCCAGGTGGATGCCGCCGGAAATCTCATTCTCCATTGGGCGGGCACGGGCAAAGGCCCTCGCATTGCGTTCGTAGCGCACCAGGATGAAATCGGTTTTGAAGTTCACGCCATTTCGCCTGACGGAACCCTGGAGTTAATCAGCAAAGGCGGCGGAGTACCGGCGTATTTTCTTGGTCACGATGTTCTGGTCCATTCCGGCAACGGCATGCACCCCGGGGTGCTGGAGTTGCCGGAAGGCTGGGAAAAAGCTGACTTCCAGTGGCCGCGTGGGCCGCGGCAAAGCTTGCGCATGGATGTGGGAGCAAAGAGCGCCGATGACGTGGCTCAACTCGGCATCAAGGCCGGCGACTTCGTCACCATCCCCAAGCAGTACCGCAACCTTATAACTCCGCGCGCCAGTGCCCGCTCCTTTGATGATCGCGTGGGCTGCTCCGCATTGATTGCCGCCACCTGGGCGTTGGGGCAAAATCGCAACGGACGTGATGTGACATTTATCTGGTCTACTCGCGAAGAGCTCGGCCTGGAAGGTGCTGTGGCTGCGGCAAAAACACTCGCTGACCAGGGACATCCGCCAGATTACGTTTTTGCCATAGATACTTTCGTCAGCGCGGATTCGCCACTAGAATCCAAACGCTTCGGCGATGCCATTCTGGGCAAGGGCTTTGTGGTCCGTGCCGTAGATAACTCCAATGTGGTTCCACGCAACCTCGCGGAGAAGGTCGTCTCCATGGCGCGCGCCGCAAAAATCTCAGCGCAATATGGCGTGACGGGCGGCGGCAATGACGGGGCGGCGTTCCTGCTTTATGGTTCCACCGATGTCGCTCTGGGATGGCCTCTGCGCTATTCGCACTCGCCCGCTGAAGTCATTGACCTTCGCGATCTGGATGCTCTGGCCAAAATTGTGGCCACCATTGCGCGAGGCTGGTAAGAAACAAGAGCGGCGCCCGTGCAGCGCGCCGCTCACTTTGGAATCAAACAAGCAACTTCACGCTACGGCCGGCGCCGCCGATCTTAGCCAGTGTTCCATCTGCTGATGGTCAACCAATCCCGCCTGCTGCACCACAGCGCGTCCGCCATAGAACACAGCGAAATAGGGAATTCCCTGGATCTGGAATCTCGCCGCAAGCTCAGGATGGCGCTCTGTATCCACTTTCAACACCACTGCCTTGCCTGCCATCTCTGCCGCTGTCCGCGCAACTTCCGGCGCAGCCATGCGGCAGGGGCCGCACCACGCCGCCCAGAAATCCACCAGCACGGGCACGCGCGCATTCTGCACTACTTCATCAAACAGCGCGGCATCTGCTTCCATGGGCTCGCCCAATGGCGATAGATTATTTTTGCACTCCCCGCACCGGCCGCTATCTGCCAGATGCGCCGCCGGAACCCGATTCTTGCGCCCGCAGCTCTTGCATGTGCGAATCAGTGGCATATTGACCTCCTGCTGATTGAGGAAATCAGCAGAGCCTTCCTCTCCCTTTAGATGTTATGCCGCGAGCACGGGAATCTTGCTGATGATTTTCATGAAAAGTTTTTGCCTTTGCTCATCCGGCACAAGGCGCAATCCAGCGGACCGCCATTGCTGCCTCGGTCACCGCTGAATGAGCGTCCCAACGGGCTCTCCTTGCAGGGCGCGCGTGAGATTGCCGGGCGTTAACCCATTGATGATCCGGATACTTCGAGCCAGTTTAGCCTTGGTTAGAAGGTCCAGCACAACAGGTTCGATTGGAAGCGTGGGTAGGTTTCTCTCAATGATCTCTTGTACGCTGGCCTGGGGAATAAATTCCGCTGCTGGATCGGTCTTTGGGTCCGCAGTGTAGAGTCCGTCAACATCCTTGAGGAGAATCACGCTACGTACACCGAACACCTCGCCCACCAGGTAGGAGCCGGCGTCACTGCCGTGCGGCGGCAACTTCCCCAACATTGGCGGATGTTCCCATAAAGCGTAAGGTGGAATGCCGTTGAATACCGCCCCTCGAGCGGCCGCCAGCATCGCGGGAAGCAACTGCACTACATAAGGCGCTTCCAGATAAACGAAACCATGCTTCGCGAGCAGGCAAGACACCATGTAAGCGTTCTGAGCAGCATCTTTTGCGCTGAGCGCGGCCAGAGCGCCGGTCGGCAGTCCCAGATCAAGTCCGACAGAAAAAATGTGCCGGGAGCGCACTCCCGCGCCCACGCCGATGATCATGCGATGCTCCGCCTGATTGGCAACAATTTCGTCCAGCAGCGGAAGCAGGGCGGAGCGTCCTCGGTCCATAATGGAACGTCCGCCGATCTGGATCACATTCACATCGGGCAGAATGGAAGATACAGGCGCCTCTGTCCGGGCGATCAGCGTTTTATCCATCAATGATTCACGCATTAAATTTGAGGTCACTTGTTGGGCGCCTGAATGATCGCTCATTTAGATTCTCCATTTTTATAGACAATGGTTCCCACCGGTTCTCCGTTCAGTGCGGCGGTGAGTTGGCCAGGCTTGAGCCCATTCACGAATTGAATCTCACGGATGTTGCGCGCCCTCACCATGAATTCCAGCACAGCCCGCTCCACAATGAGATCTTCCAGGTCGCGCTCCAGCAATTCCTCCACGCTGATTCGGGGAATGTACTGCGACGATGGATGCTTCTTGGGATCAGCGGTATAAAGCCCGTCTTCGTCTTTCACGTAGATCATCTTGCGCGCGCCAAATACCTCAGCCACCAGAAAGCATCCGGTATCAGTACGTTGCGGAGGGATGCGGCCGGTTTCAGGGTTGGGCTCCCACAACTTGTAAGGAGGCATTCCCTGGCAGACCACCGCGCCACGTTCCATTAAATAATGTGGCAAGGTGCTGAACCCTTCCGGCTCAATAAAAGGAATCCCATACTGCGCCAGAAGATAATGCAGCATCTGCGCGTTCTGCCAGGCAACTGCCGTGCCCAGCACCGTGAGCACTCCAGTGGGAAGTCCAAGATCAATCGCCAAGCTGTAGATGTGGCGGGCGCGCGTGCCGGCCCCAGTCCCCAGAATCATCTTGTGGCGGCCCAGGTTGTCCACGATTTCCTGCACCAGTGGATAGACCGCGCTCCGCCCGCGGTCCATGATGCTTTGTCCGCCGATCTTGACCACGTTGACCCATGGCAGGATAGTGAAATTGTGCGTCCCTTCAGTCGCTTGTTGAACTGAAGAGTCGGTGAGTGAGTTAAAGATGAGTTGCTTTCCCAAATCAGTCAGGTGTGCGCTCTCGTCGTTTATGGCTTTCATCCAGTGGCTTTCAACAATTGAAATTAGTGCGTCTCAAAATTCAAAAATGTCCAATTCAAAACTATGCTGCTCGTCAAAGACGGCCTCTAAAGATCCGAAAGTCTTCCCTGCCCATTCCGACAGCTTCTGAAGGGCAAGTTCCTGAACCGGAACCGGCAATGCAACAAATCGGGCTCCCGAGCGATGGCGCATCATAAAGTCCTGCGCGCTTGTGCGTGCCACCCATGATGATGCCTGCGAATGGGCAGAACGTATTGAGTGCGACTCAAGCCACGCCAGCGCATCGTTTCGCGACTCGGCAGGCCGGTGCCACGGGACTCCCATTTCTTGCAGGATGGACTTTAACTTTCGTTTGAGCTGTCCGTCGATTCCCGATTCAGACCGTTTAGTGTGTCCCACGACAACAGCTCCTGCCGCTCGCACAACCCTCCGGGATTCTTCTACTATCGGGCGCCACTCTCCAGTTCCGCTCAAAACATGTATTAACAGCACCAGGTCAAAAGAGCCATCACGAAAAGGCAGTTGGCTTCCCTCGGCCTGCGCCAGAATTCCCTGTTTTGCGGTAGCTTGAAATTCACGCAGCATCGCTATTGATGTGTCTATCCCCGCGTAGTGGTCGCCTGCTGCAATAAAGGCCTTTCCGATTCTTCCGGTCCCCGCGCCAAGGTCGAGCACCTTTGCCGGTGAAGGAACGCGAGTGGCAGCGAAGATCGATGAACGAATTGCCTCCGGAACTCCTCCCGGCAGAGCGCGAAAGCGGTCAAAATTTGAAGCCACTGCATCAAAAACCTGCGGCATCTTCTATTGGTAGCCCTCCGCCTGAAGTCGAAA
>DATFDA010000170.1:0-7500 GCA_035252525.1 Candidatus Angelobacter sp.
GTTCGCCATAGCGCGTCGCGTACGCCGCGCAACGTCAATTTGCGCCGCCTCGCCATCAACTACTTTGATGCGGGGCCGCGAAGTCAGGTGGACTGAGACAAGGAAAACGAGGAACTCAGGTCATGACGGTCATGCACTGGATGAAAACAGGTAAGAGCCATAAGCTCATTCAGTACTTCATAATCGCGGCAAAAGATTTCGGATCCAAACTTGCTCCGCCAACCAGCGCGCCATCAATCTCCGCCTGCGCCATCAAAGCTTTCGCGTTTTCCGGCTTCACGCTGCCTCCGTAGAGGATACGCATCTGGGTTGCAACGCCTTCACCGAAGGCATTTGCGGCTTCCGTCCGAATCACATGGTGCGCGTCCGCGGCAAGTTCAGGTGTAGCGGTTTTTCCTGTTCCAATGGCCCACACAGGTTCGTAAGCGATTGCCATCGGAATCGCCTCCGCGCCAGAAATTTCACGAAAGGCGATGTTGCATTGTCGCCGCAGGACATCTTCTGTCATGCCGGCTTCACGCTCTTGAATGACCTCTCCCACGCACACAATTGGTTTCAATCCGGCTGCAAGCGCGGTACGCAGTTTGCGATTCACAGTGTCATCGGTCTCGCCGAAGTATTGGCGCCGCTCTGAATGTCCTATGATCACATGAGTGCAGCCCGCGGCCTTCAGCATCCCGGCGGAAATCGCGCTGGTATAAGCGCCTTCCTTTTCCCAGAATATGTCCTGGCCGCCCACGCCAATGCCGCTGTCCTGAACCGCCTCGACCACCACGGGAATGTCAATAAACGCAGGGCAGAGCACGATCTCGTCCCGTGTATGTCCCCAGCTCAATGGCAGGAATGCGGAAACAAAATCACGCGCCTGCTGCGGCGTCTTATACATTTTCCAGTTCGCAGCGATCAGTTTCTTTCTCATGAAGTAGCTTCGTCCTGGATCTGAAAATGTGGAAACGCAGGCCGCAGTTTCCGTGCTGCCTCGTCATATGTCTGGTATGTATCGACATCGAAGAGTACGAATCGAACCAGTTGCACTGAACGTGGCGAGTGCAGGTGATCGACAACCGTGCGCAGGGCAATGGTTGCGGCCTGCTGTACGGGATAACCAAACGCCCCGGTGGAAATGGAAGGGAAGCTGATACTCACGCAGCCAAGCCGTACGGCTTCTTCGAGCGAGTTGCAATAGCAGCTTTCCAGCACTTGCGGCTCGTTCCTTTTCCCGCCCTGCCAGACCGGCCCCACGGTGTGAATCACGTAGCGTGCTTTGAGCTGGCCTCCTTTAGTGCTCACCGCCTGACCGGATGGCAAGGTCCCGCGCTGATCACGGATTTTTTGGCACTCAAACAGCAATTCCGGCCCGGCAGCACGATGAATTGCGCCATCCACACCACCTCCACCCAGCAGAGAAGAGTTAGCTGCGTTCACAATTGCGTCGGTGGTTTCTACAACAATGTTTCCTTGCACCAGCTCCAGGCCGGCTTTATCGCCAATGCGGTAGCGCAGCAGTCGTGGCATTCTGGTTACTTGTTGCTAAGAGCCTCCACGCCGGGAAGATTTTTGCCTTCTAGAAATTCGAGCGATGCGCCGCCGCCGGTGGAGATGTGGGTGATCTTATCTGCCACGCCCGACTGCTGCACAGCAGCCACTGAGTCTCCTCCGCCCACAATGGATGTGGCTTTGCTGTTGCCGGCAACTGCCTGAGCAATCTTCATGGTCCCTTTGGCGAATGGAGCCATCTCAAAAACTCCCATCGGCCCGTTCCAGACAATGGTCTTCGCGCCGGAAATTTCCCTGGAGAACGCCGTGACTGTCTCAGGCCCAATATCAAGCCCCATGCGATCGTCCGCAATGCCGGCATCAGCAGTTACAAGTTGTGGGACCGCTGCCCCATCCATCTTTTCGGCAACAACATGGTCTGTGGGCAACAGAAACCGCACCTTCCTGCGCTGCGCCTCCGCCAGGAGTTCTTTTGCTAAATCTATTTTGTCTTCTTCTACCAGTGACTTGCCCACCTTCTTACCTTGGGCCTTCAGAAACGTGTACGCCATTGCGCCGCCAACGAGCAGAGCGTCAACTTTCGTCAAAAAATTGCGGATCACATCAATCTTATCGGAGACCTTGGCGCCGCCGATGATCGCGACGAAAGGCTTTTCCGGATGTGTCACAGCTTTGCCCAGGTACTCAAGCTCTTTCTGCATCAGCAGGCCGGCGGCCGACTTGGAGAGAAAATGTGTAATGCCCACCGTAGAAGCATGAGCTCTATGTGCAGTGCCGAACGCATCGTTCACGTAAACATCCGCCAGCGCGGCCAGCAACCTCGAGAATTTCTCGTCATTGGCCTCTTCTTCAGGATGAAAGCGCAAATTTTCCAGAAGCAGCGTCTGGCCCTTTTCCAGCTTATTGGCCATCTCTTCCGCGGCGAATCCTATGCAATCGGGCGCAAAGCCCACATTGCAACTGCGTCCCAGTTTCTGATCAAGCAAGATCCGCAGCCGTTCCGCCACCGGCTTCAGGCTCATCTTCATGTTTACTTTGCCTTTGGGCCGGCCCAGATGCGAAGCCAGTATTAATCTTGCCCCTTTACGCAGCGCATATTCAATCGTGGGCAGTGTCTCTCGTATTCGCGTGTCATCGGTCACACGGCCCTCGTCAGAGAGTGGAACATTAAAGTCAACGCGCATAAAAACGCGCTGGCCATCCAAATACAGGTCCTGGATGGAGAGCTTTGCCGTTTCTAAGGAGACGTTTGCCATAAATGCGGTACTCCCTTTCTGAAGGCTAGAGTCCCTTCTTCGCCAGGAACCCAATCAGATCGCGCACCCGGCAGGAGTAGCCCCACTCGTTGTCATACCAGGAGATCACTTTCACACAGTTACCCGCAACCACACGGGTCAGGGAAGAGTCCACAATGGAAGAGCGCTCGTCCCCACGGTAATCCACTGAAACCAACTCCGCAGTTTCGTAGCCCAGAATGCCCTTCATTGGCCCATTGGCGGCCGTTTGCAAGGCCTTATTGACTTCTTCCACCGTGGTATTTTTCTCCACAAAAGCCACCAGGTCCACCACAGAGACGTTAGGCGTGGGAACGCGCATGGCAAAACCGTCAAGCTTTCCCTTGAGCTCCGGAACCACCAGATGCAGCGCCTTGGCGGCTCCGGTGGAAGTAGGAATCATGGAAAGCGCTGCCGCGCGAGCGCGTCGAAGGTCCTTATGGGGAAAATCAAGAATGACCTGATCGTTCGTGTAGGAGTGGATCGTGGTCATGGTGCCGGATTTAATGGTAAAGGTGTCATGAATCACCTTGGCGATTGGAGCCAGGCAATTTGTGGTGCAGGAAGCGTTGGAAACAACGTGGTGCTTCGATGGTTCATACTTGTTTTCATTTACGCCAAGCACAATTGTTATGTCTTCATTTTTGGCAGGCGCAGAAATAATGACTTTCTTCACCGTCCCGCGCAGATGCGCCTTGGCTTTTTCCGCTTCAGTAAACTTACCGGTGGATTCCACCACCACTTGCGCTCCCACGGATTCCCAGTTCAGCGCTGCCGGGTCCTTTTCTGAAAATACTCGAATTGACCTGCCGTTCACACGGATGCAATCGCCGCCGGCCTGGATATCGTGCTTAAGATTGCCCAGGATTGAATCGTACTTGAGCAAATGCGCCAGCGTAGCCGGGCTGGTGAGATCATTCACCGCCACAAACTCAAAGTTAGGATCGTCAATTGCCGTGCGCAAAATGTTGCGCCCAATTCGGCCAAAACCATTGATGCCGACCTTGATTGCCATGAGTAGAATTCCTCCAAATACTTCCGCGACCGTAAAAAGTGAGTTGATGGGGACAGGAGACGCGCGGATGCCCGTTCAAACTTCTCAGGTTAGCAAACAAGGTTTAATGCGTGCAAACACGGCGCGGACCAGCGGATGGCGTGAGTGGCGGTGACACTCTCCTCCAATGGCGGTAAGGTAGCCGGAATATCTGAAAAAACTACAAAAATGCAGCCGCGGGTGCTCGCACTCCCGCGGCATTCGTTGATTCCCGCTGATATTTAAAACACTGAGGCGCCATTTTGGGATTCCCGCTCGCCTCAACTCGCCCGGTCAAAGCCCCCGCTTGGACAGATGACCGTAACACTTGCTCCTGAAACGACTCTCGTCCCCTTCTCGGACTGCTTCCGCATTTGTTCTTTGGAGGCCTCTGCCGAAACAGTTCGATTCCAGGGATCTTGAATCTTTAACTGATCTTTCCCGTACTGTTTGCCGGCAAGGACAACGGCCAGACCGGCGTCTTGATTGGGCCCATTTTGCTTTGGTGTTGCGCGCCAGATTTTTCTTCCGTGTTGCTCCCGGTCGGAGCTAAATCACGTGGCCTTGGGCAGGAACACTCAAGCCGGCAAGTCCTCTCAACCTGACTAGCGAACGCCAACATTTCTTGCGCTGGCACCCATTCATGCCACAGGCAGGGACAATGTCTGCCGGGACTAACGAAGTGGCTTGGGGGAGGGTTGCGGGGCGCAATTATAACAACTTGTTTCCCAACTGCAAGCCAAAACTGCACAAAAATCGCACAACCTCCAAAATCTCCCATTTCTCACAGCGGCCTGCTGTCCTTGTCTGTGTCCAACGCTCTGAGCAGGTGCCAAACTGCCAACCCCCATTCAAGTTGCAACTTTTTATGTCCGTGTGTTACACACGAGTCATGCGCAACTGGATGCGCGAGCGCATGAAGCGCCGTAAAAAAAAGCAAGAAAACGAAACCGAGGCCACAGGCAAGGTAGGCCAGCAAAAGCCGCCCGTGGATGAGCTCCATCCCGAGCCCATCGTTCCTGCCTATGAAAGCAACGAATCCGAAGCTCCAGAACCGGAACCTGAGGTTCGCGCTTCCGCGTTCGTGCCCGAAGAAAACCGGATGGAAACGGAAATCCAGCCTGACCAACCGTCCGTCCCCGCACCCGAACAGAAGCCCATTCAGGCCCCCAAAGGAGCTCGACCGCCCAAAGGCGTTGTCGTCCTTGCTATCGGCTTACCCGGTTCGGGTAAGAGCACATGGTTCAGACGCCGCGGCGTTACTCCCTTATCCAGTGATATGCTGCGCTCCATCCTTTTTGACGATATTACTGAGCAGCGCTATCAGGGCCTGGTCTTTTCCACCCTGCGGTCCCTCCTGCGCGCACGGCTCATTGCCCGCATGCCCTGGAACTACGTTGACGCCAGCAATCTTTCCTCGCACGAGCGTCGCCAGTGGATCAAGATGGCTAAGGGCTTTGGATATGAAGTTAACGCCGTCTTCTTTGATGTTCCACTTGAAGTCTGCCTGGAACGAAATCGCAAACGCGAGCGGCAGGTTAAAGAAGAACTGGTTCAGCGCATGGCCGCCAAGCTCAAGGCTCCCACTTTCGAAGAAGGTTTTTCTAAAATCACCGTGGTGCGCGTAAAAAAGCCTGCCGGTTCCAGCCCGGAAGCCGCCGAATACTGAACATCACGCGCCTAACCTCGGGCAAAATGCAACAGCCCAAAGATATACAGCCAGAGCACTCCCATAAAGTGCCAATACCAGCTTGTTACCTCCACCGCCAGTTGCCGTGATTCAAACCTGTGCTTCACCCAGGCTCCCCAGGCGGCAAAAAGCAGGGCGATGATTCCTCCCGCCAGATGTACAGCGTGTGTTCCGGTAAGTACAAAGAAAAACGAGCTGCTGGGATTTGAACGCACAAACAGCCCTTGCGACCTCAGACTATTCCATACCAGCGTTTGTCCGGCTAGAAATCCAAACGCCAGGAACAACGTGATCCCCAGCCAGGGCAGATCTCCCTTCCTCCTCGGCGCCTCAATACCCAGCACGTAGAATTCAGATTCCCGGTTCATGCGCCGGCGTGCCAGTTCCAGTGTCGCGCTGCTCAAAAGTAGAAGTACAGTATTTGTCCAGAGCTGCGGATATGGCAGATGTAATGGCCGCCAATCGCTGATGAATTCCTTGCGTCCTGGATCATACCGTCCCATGCTCTCGCGCATCACGTAGACCGCAGTTAGGCAAATGAAAAGCGTGGAAACTGAAATGATGCACAAAAGCATTCCCACGCGATACCGGCGCAATCTCTCTTTCCTTGACGGCCATCCGCCCGGCTCGTTGTTGTGATCGCCATCATCGCCGCCACCGTACCCGCGACGGTGCGGAATCTTGCCTGGCCCTCCGCCTCCCAACCTGGGCTTACGTTCTATGTCAACGTGTTCGCCGGCAATTGGCATATAAGCTCAGATGACCTTCAACAGCCCTCGGTGGCCGATGCGTCCTGTGGCAGGAAGTCAGTTTCCATCCGGGGCACGCTGTATTCATAAGGACCGTGGTTGACTACGGGAGTGGCTTGGCCGAATCCTTGGGCCGGAACCGGCGAAGGCAATGTCCACTCCAGGGTGCTGCATTCCCAGGGATTTGCGCTGGCCTTGCGTCCTTTGAACATGCTCCAGAACAAGTTCACCAGGAAGATCACCTGCCCCGCAATCGTGACCACGGCCGCGATGGTAATAAACCGCTGCAACGGCTCCATGGCAGAGACATATTGTACGCCTGTCAGTTCCGAGTAGCGTCTTGGATGTCCCGCTGCTCCCAGAAGGTGCATCGGCATAAAGATCGCGTATGCGCCAAGAAAGGTAATCCAGAAATGGATTGCTCCCAGGCGCTCGCTCATCATGCGTCCAAACATTTTGGGAAACCAGAAATGTGTGGCAGCAAACACCGCAAACAGCCCGGCCATGGCCATGATGAGATGGAAATGAGCCACCACAAAATACGTGTCATGCAGGTAAATATCCAGCGAGGGCTGGGCCAGCAGCGGTCCCGTGAGTCCTCCCGTAATGAACAGTGAAACGAACCCGGCGGAGAACAGGAACGGCGTGCTGAAGCGGATCTTGCCGCCGTAAATCGTAGCCAACCAGTTGAAGACTTTGATTGCCGAAGGAACAGCAATGGCCGTGGTGAGTGTCGAGAAAGCAAACCCGGCGTAAGGGTTCATCCCGCTGACAAACATGTGGTGTCCCCACACCATAAAGCCCATAGCGCCAATCGCAATCGTGGCGGCCACCATTGCTTTGTAGCCGAACACGGGTTTGCGGCTGAAGACCGACAGCAGATGCGAGGTCACTCCCATTCCAGGCAGGATGGCGATATAGACCTCAGGGTGCCCGAAAAACCAGAACAGATGCTGCCACAACAGCGGCGAGCCGCCTTTGTGATTGGTGATCGCCCTGCCGCTCACCATCAGTCCGCCCGGTACAAAGAAGTTGGTTCCTGCATGACGGTCCAGCATCAGCAGCAAAAGCGCAGCCAGCAAAATGCTGAAAGCCAGCAGGCTGAGAATGGCCGTCACAAACCAGGTCCAGCAGGGAAGTGGCATGCGCAGCCATTTCATCCCCGGAGCGCGTTGTTTTACTGTCGTGGTGACAAAGTTGATCGCGCTCATCACCGTACCAAGGCAGAACAGGCCAATGCTCACCAGCCAAAGGTCC
>DATFDA010000171.1:0-5120 GCA_035252525.1 Candidatus Angelobacter sp.
GGATAATCGAGCCGGTAATGTGCGCCCCGGCTCTCCAGCCTTGCCAGAGCTGATCGAGCAATGAGCAATGCAGTGGTGTGAATGTTTCTTGCCTCGCAGTGCCGGCGTGAATCTGGCGCGGGCAATCGTTCTGATAAACCCTGCAACGTCTCGACAGCCTCGGTGAGACCCTGTCTCATCCTGACAATCCCCACCTTGTTCCACATGAGCTCCTGGATTTCTCGGATCAGGCCTTCAACATTCGGATTATTTCCGCCCGTTCCTGTCTTCAAAGCAGCCTTCATGCCGGCAGCCGTTCGCCGTTGTTCCCGCATAGCCACTGCTGCCCGCTCTCCAAAAACCAGGCCTTCAAGCAGGGAATTGCTGGCCAGACGATTGGCGCCATGAACTCCGGTGCATGCTGCCTCGCCGGCCGCATAGAGTCCCGGAAGGCTCGTAGCTCCATTCAGGTCCGTGCGTACCCCGCCCATCATGTAATGCGCTGCCGGGCGCACCGGAATTAAATCGACGCTGATGTCAACGTTATGTTTCAGGCAGGTTTCATAGATGCGGGGAAAGCGGCTCTTGATGTGGTCTTCGTCCATGTGCGTCAGGTCCAGGTAGACCACCGGCTCCTTCATGCGGCTGACTTCCAGTTCGTGCGCAATGGCCCTTGCCACCACATCACGGGGAGCCAGCTCCGCCAGTTCATGATATTTCGCCATGAAGCGGTGCAGCTCACTGTTGCGCAATATCCCACCTTCTCCGCGCAGGGCCTCAGAGAGAAGGAATCTGGGTGCATTCTTGAGATAAAGCGCCGTGGGATGGAACTGCACAAATTCCATGTCACTGATTTCAGCCCCGGCCCGGTAGGCCATGGCCACACCGTCAGCCGTTGCTACAGCCGGATTCGTGGTGTTGCTGTAGACGTTCCCGCCTCCTCCGGTGGCCAGCAACACCGCCGGGCTGTTCACCACATGCTTGGTGCCTTGAGCGGAGATCAATTCCACCCCGGCAACCGCGCCGTTTTCAAGATGCAGAGCGGAAGTAAATTCAAATTCCGAGAACAGAATGTTCTTCAGTGTTGCGGCGCGCGCATGCAGCGCGCGTCCGATCTCTCGTCCCGTTGAATCACCATGCGCATGCAGCACGCGGCTGCGGCTGTGGGCTGCTTCGCGCGTAAATTCCAGCTTGGTTCCATGCCGGTCAAACTGCGTGCCCCAATCAATCAGCTCCTGTATCCGCTGCGGGCCTTCCTCCACCAGAACATGAGCAGCATCGGCGTTTACAATGCCATCGCCTGCCTGGATCGTGTCCTGCAGGTGCAGGCTGATTTCATCTTCATCGCTCAGCGCCACCGCGATTCCACCCTGGGCATACTGGGTGTTGGATTCGGTGAGCTCCTGCTTGGCCAGCACCAGCACCTTGCCTGCCTCGGCCAGAGTGATGGCGGCCCGCAAACCGGCTACACCCGCGCCAACTACGATGAAATCAACTTGTTCCGGAAGCTTCTTCATGCAAGAAAAATGGTAACAAACCGGCTCAGTGTTTAAGAAATTGGGCGTAGGTTCCCAAGAGCAGATCACCCGACCTGTCCCGCCTGCCCCGGCCTAGCCGTGGGGCATAGCCGTGGATCACGTGCGCTCACCGGACCTGTCCCGGCTGGCCGGGATCACCCGATTCTCCCAATCATTTATCATTCCATTGCGTGAAGACCATCCCAGTTCGTCTCAAACAGAATGCCTATTCGGTGCTGATTGACTCGGGATTGCTGCGCCGCGCCGGAAGAGAGATTCGGCGTCTTCTCCCGTCTGAGGGCAGTCACGTATTCGTTGTCACCTCGCCTGCGGTGCGTCGGCACTGGGGCGACGTACTGGAGCAGTCGCTGCAAAAAGCGCATATCCCTTACAACGTGCTTTTGATGAATGACGGCGAACCCGCCAAGCACCTTCATACTGTGGAACAACTGGCCGAGCAGATGGTGGATGCGCGAGCCGACCGCAAAGCCCTGGTGGTGGCCTTTGGTGGAGGCGTGGTAGGCGATGCGGCCGGATTTCTCGCCGCCATCTTCATGCGCGGCATTCCTGTAATACAGATCCCCACCACATTTCTAGCCCAGGTGGACGCCAGTATCGGTGGCAAGACCGGGGTGAACCTGCGCGCAGGCAAGAACCTGGTTGGGGCCTTTCATCAACCGTGTGCTGTCCTGATTGATCCCGAGGTGTTGAGCACCCTCGATGACCGTGAATTCCGTGCTGGGCTATTTGAGTCACTGAAATGCGGAGTAATTCGCGACAAAGCCCTTTTTGAGTTCATGGAGAAAAAAGTAAAGAGCATTTTGCATCGTGATCGCAGGACGCTGGAGAAGATTATTGTTGCCTCGGTGCGCGTCAAGGCCAGTGTGGTTGCGGCCGATGAGAAAGAGTCTGATCTGCGCCGCATCCTTAATTTTGGTCACACGGTGGGCCATGCTCTGGAATCGGCAACCGGCTACGGACATTTTGTTCACGGCGAAGCTGTGGCATGGGGCATGATCGCGGCCGCTGCCATTGCCCGTGACGTGCGTATGTGTAAACCTGAAACTGCCGCACAAATTGAAGCCGCTGTGCGGAAATATGGGCCGTTACCTGTTGTTCCCTGCGGTGCTGATGGCGTACTCAACCGCTTGGCGGCTGATAAGAAGACGGTTGCCGGCTCGGTCCATTTCATCTTGCCGCAAAAGATCGGCAAAGTCCGCATTGTGAGCGATGTTCCGGTTGAGGTCGTCCGCGCTGCGGTGGAGCAGATTCGCAACCATGCCTGATCTGCTCAAAGAAACGGGGATCAGCGGCACCAAGCCTGCCGGAACCGTAGACGAGCGAACCGCCGCCCAGACCGTGCAGCGCATGTTTGATGAGATTGCCCCGCGCTACGATCTCGCCAACCACGTACTTTCAATGAACATTGATAAGTTGTGGTGGCGGCGCACTGCCCGTATGTTTGCCCATATTCTGGCGGGCCCTAACGCGCGCGTACTGGATCTCTGCGCCGGTACCGGAGACATGTCTGTCGCGCTTCATGTCATTGCTGCCGGGAAGGGAACTAGTCCGGCGATCTATGCTCTCGATTTCTCCCACCAGATGCTGCAACACGGCATGGCAAAATACGCAGCAAAGCAGATTCAGCCCATAGAGGGCGATGCCCTCCAACTGCCCCTTCCGCATGGCTCCATGGATCTGGTGGTTTCCGCCTTCGGTTTCCGCAATCTGGCCAACTATGATGCCGGCTTGCTTGAGATTTTCCGCGTGCTCAAGCCTCAGGGAGAGGTCGGAATCCTTGATTTCGGTGAGCCTGGCGGAGTTATGGGAAAACTCTACCGGTTTTATTTTCGTAGGGTCCTACCCAGGATCGGTACCTTCATTTCGGGCGTACGTGGGCCCTATGATTATCTGCCGGCGTCTGTTCAGAACTTCCCATCACCGCAGCAGATGCTTGCGCGCATGCAGGCTGCGGGCTTTCACGACGTAAGCTGGACACCGTACACGTTCGGCATCGCCGGGCTCTACAGAGGAAAGAAATAGCTGGTATCTGCAATCCGCTGTTTGGCCTATATGACAGTTACTGGTTGCCGATTGTTCCTGTATAAATTGCCATTCCCACCACGGCATCCACGCCCATCGCGTCCAGAGCATTCACTTCGTCCATGGATTTGATCCCGCCAGCGACAATCATTTGCTTCTTCGTCACCGCGCGTAGCCCCTCAGCAACTTTCATGGGAAAGCCTGCCATTGTTCCCTCAGTATCAATGTGGGTATAGAGAAACGCGCTGCAATGGTCCTCGAGCTTCCCGATCATCTGGATGGGATGAATTTCTGTCGCTTGCGCCCAACCGTGGATGGCCACTTTCCCGTTCCGGGAGTCGATAGCGAAGGTAAGCCGTTGCGCGCCAAGCGTCCGCACGCAATCCTCTGCAAACGGAATATTTATAGCCCCATCTTTGAGCAGCGCCGAACCCAGAATCACGCGCTTCGCGCCCGATTCCAGCAGCGCCTTAGCGCGCTCCACCGTGCGAACGCCTCCGCCGATCTGGCAGGGAAGCCGCTTGCAGATCATCTTTACCAGTTCAAGGTTGCTGCCCTTGCCCATGGCCGCATCAAGATCGATCAATTGCACCAGCGGATAACCCGAGAAGCGCCCGATCCAATAATCAAAATCATCAGACTCCAGCGCCTTCTTCTCGCCCTGGATGAGTTGAACGATCTTGCCGCCCATCAGGTCAATCGATGGGATCAGCATGGCCATCTCATGGGAATGCCTGCCCGAAGCAGTGTCTGCTTTAGATCGGCAATGGCATGTGTGGCGAAATGAAAGATTGATGCGGCCAGCGCGGCGTCGGCTTTGCCTTCAGAAAAAACTTCAACAAAGTGTTCCGCATTTCCCCCGCCCCCCGAGGCAATCACCGGGATCGATACTTTCTCTGAGATGGCAGCCGTCAACTCGCAATCAAAGCCGATGCCTGTCCCGTCGCGGTCCATGGAGGTCAGCAGAATCTCGCCCGCGCCGCGCTCTTCCGCCTCTTTCGCCCATGCAAGCACTTTGCGGCCTGTTGGCGTTCGTCCTCCGGAGACATAGACCTCTGCGGCTGCAGCCGGGTTCTCACCGCGCTTCCCATCCACTGCCACGATCACCGCCTGCGACCCGAAACGATTGGCAATTTCACTGATTAATTCCGGCTTGGCGGCTGCAGCCGAGTTAATGCTGACCTTGTCGGCGCCGGCATCAAAGACCTGGGCCGCGTCTTCCAGAGAGCGGATTCCGCCACCCACGGTAAAAGGAATGAAGAGCTGCTTCGCCGTCCGGCTGACTGTATCGATCAGCGTCTTGCGACCACCCGAAGTCGCCGTGATGTCCAGCAGTACAATCTCATCTGCTCCCGCCTCGGCATGAAGACAGGCCAGTTCCGCGGGATCACCTGCATCTCTGAGCTGTTCGAATTGGATTCCTTTCACCACGCGTCCCGCATCCACATCCAGGCAGGCAATGATGCGTTTGGTCAGCCGCTCAGAGAGCACAGAAATTCTCCAGGATTTTAAGGCCGGTAGCTCCCGACTTCTCCGGATGGAACTGCACGCCGAAAACGTTGTCGCGTTCCACTGCTGCCG
>DATFDA010000172.1:0-7956 GCA_035252525.1 Candidatus Angelobacter sp.
GATCATTCAGCCTTATGCGGAAAAGAACATCCTTCTGCCGCGCAGCCTGCCTGAGTTGTGCGAAAACATACGCGACTTTGTCGTGGCCGAACACAACGGACAGATCATTGGTTGCGGCGCCCTTCACCTTTACGGCATGCACCTGGCGGAAATCCGCTCGATTGCTGTGACGCCGTCTGCAAAAGGTCTGGGGGCCGGCCGAAAGCTGGTAGAGGCGTTGATGCAAGAGGCGGAACGGCACCACGTTACCTGCGTGTGTCTGTTCACGCGCATCCCGGAGTTCTTTGCTCATTTGGGCTTTAGTGTTGCCACGCGGGAGGCCCTGCCCGACAAAATCTACAAAGATTGCCGCCATTGTCCCTTTCTTTACGCCTGTGACGAAATCGCGATGTTCTGTGGCGAGCTGCCGCAGCAGACGGGCGTTCGCAAAATTGACCTTCCCATCCCTCTGGTGAGGCTGGAAGCGTGAATGTAATCGTTCCTCAGGGATTTCTGTTTTCAGCTTGCGCAGCCGGCCTTAAGCCGAGTGGCCGGCCCGATCTCGCACTGGCGTTGGTTCCTGGCGGTGGAACAGCCGCAGCCATGTTTACCCGCAACCAGGTTGTCGCAGCCCCACTCACTGTAGGAAAAAACTATTTGCGCAGCTCAGGTGGACGAGTGCATGCCGTGATCGTGAACGCCGGTAACGCAAACTGCGCCACGGGCAAGCAGGGAATTCGTGCCGCCCAGACTGTGTGCCGTCAGTTGGCAAAGAAATGTGGCATTCGCGAGCATCAGGTTTTTCCTTCTTCCACAGGCATAATCGGAGTGCCACTGCCAGTGGAAAAAATTTCCTCAGCGCTGCCTCATTTGATTGCCTCGGCGAATCCGAGTCCAGAGGCTTTTTCAGCCTTTGCCGAAGCCATCATGACCACAGACACGCACCAGAAGATCGCATCGCAAGCCGTTGTGTATAACGGCGTAACTTCTATCCTGACGGGAGTTGCCAAAGGGGCAGGGATGATTCATCCCAACATGGCCACGATGCTGGTCTACCTCTTTACGGATTTAAAAGCGGCGCCACGCGAGCTGCAACAATGCCTGAGAGCGGCCGTCGATGAGAGTTTCAACAATATATCCATTGATGGCGATACCTCCACCAATGACACCGTTCTCCTCCTGGCCAGCGGAAACAGCGGCATGGAGTTGAAGTCCGTGCGTAGAGAGTTTGAAGCCGCGCTTGGCAAGGTCTGCCGCTCCCTTGCGGCGCAGATCATTGCTGATGGCGAAGGTGTAAAACATGTGGTGCGTCTGAAGATCGAACAGGCCCGCTCCGAATCCGAAGCACGCCAGATCGCACGGGCAATTGCCAACTCACCATTGGTTAAAACCGCGTGGGCGGGAGCTGATCCCAACTGGGGGCGCATGCTGGCGGCAGCGGGATATTCGGGCGCGAAGATCAATCCCGACCGTATCAGCATTTTTCTGGGTGATCAGCAGATATGTCGCCAGGGAGCGGCCTGCGCCTTTGATAAGGGTGTGGCTCATCAGTACATGTCAGAGCCGGCGTATGAAATACGCATCGCTTTGGGTGCGGGCTCCGCGAGCCTCGACTTTCTCACCTGCGACCTGACGCAGGAGTATGTTCAGTTTAATGCCGAGTATTCTACTTAAAGCACTGCTTTAGCAGTCTGGAAGCTTTTCTGAAATCGGCGGCGCCGCAACAGCAGGCTTAAAGTATTTGTTGAATAGTTCTTTCCTGGCCTTTTCACCTGCTATCCTTGCAGGCCTGCTCTTTCTCTGAATCGGAGGCATAACAGCAAACATGCGAAAAATCCTGCTTTCCCTGGCCGTAAGCACGATGGTCATCCTCTCATCTTTTTCTCAGCAGCCCATTCCCGTGCGTGCGTCAACTGTTTCCGCTGAAGCAGCAAAACTCCGCTTTGACGGTGCGAGCTGGTGGAATTATGTGAAGGTGCTCGCGTCTGATGACATGGAAGGCCGTGAGACAGGCAGTGCCAGCCTGCGCCGGGCTGAAGCCTACATTGTTGAGCAGCTCCAGGCAGACGGTCTGGAACCGGCAGGAGCTTCCGGCTTTTACCAGCCCATAAAGTTTGAGTCGCGGCAAGTGGTGGAAAGCGGTTCCAGCCTCGCCTTGGTCAACGGCAGGCAGGTGGAACCACTCTCGTTCAGTGACGATGCATTTTTCAGCACTCGCGTCGATCTGGCGCCCTCGGTGGAAGCTCCGCTGGTCTTCGCCGGATACGGCCTTTCTGTCCCGGAGAAGAACTACGACGATCTGGTCGGCCTTGATCTCAAGGGCAAAGTAGCGGTGATCATTTCCGGAGCGCCCGCTGATATTCCTGGCGCACTCGCCTCGCACTATCAATCTGCAGCGGAACGCTGGAAGGCGCTGCGCAAAGCCGGCGCTGTTGGCACAGTTGTGATTCTGAATCCTGCCGCCATGGACATCCCCTGGGAGCGCATCTCGGTCAATCGCACTCATCCCAGCATGAGCCTGAGCGGAGCGGAGTTTGACGAAACAGCCGGAGAGAAGCTGGCGGTAATCTTCAATCCGTCTCGGGCGGGAAAACTTTTTGAAGGCTCCGGCCACAAGCTCCAGGAAATTCTGGATCTGGCAAAAGCGCGGAAATCTTTGCCCCGGTTTCCACTGGCCCTTTCCATTCGCGCCAAGGCTGAGGTGAACAGGAAGGCGCTGGAATCATCCAACGTCATTGCCAAATTTCCGGGCACCGATCCCAGACTGCTAAATGAATATGTCGTGTTATCGGCCCATATTGATCACATCGGTGTGGGTGAGCCGATCAATGGCGATCGTATTTACAACGGCGCCATGGACAACGCTGCGGGGAGCGCCGTACTTCTGGATGTGGCGGCTTCACTGCGAAAGGCAACTGACAAGCCGAGGCGTTCGGTATTATTCGTCTTTTTGACCGGAGAGGAGAAAGGACTGCTGGGTTCGCGTTACTTCACGGCCTATCCTACAGTGAAACCGAGTTCCATGATCGCCGATATTAACATCGACATGTTCCTCCCCATCGTCCCGCTTAAAGTCCTTACCATTTATGGGCTGGCGGAATCTTCCCTCGGCGATCTTGCCAAGGAAACTGCGCAGTCACTCGGGGTGCGCTCTCAACCAGATCCTGAGCCGCAGCGCAACGCGTTCATCCGCAGCGATCAATACAACTTCATTCGCAAAGGCATTCCGGCGCTGGCTATGGGAGTGGGATTCGATCCCGGCTCTCCGCAACAGCAGGTCTTCAAAGACTGGCTCACGCACAGGTATCATGCCCCTTCTGACGATCTGAACCAACCGGTAGACCTTGGGGCAGCGGCGAAGTATGAGGACATGATTCGCACGTTGATGTTGCGCGTTGCGGACAGCCCGCAGCGGCCTGAGTGGAACCCGGACAGCTTCTTTCGTCGGTATGCCGGTATGGGTGCGGGCAGTCTCTAAAATGCGAAGCCACTAACGCCAGGACCTCCAGCAGATGCGAGCATGCTACTCCTCTCGCAACGCAATCATGGGATCCACGCGGCACGCTCTCCGTGCGGGTATGAAGCTAGCCAATAGAGCCGCCGCTGCCAGTACTGCCACCATGCTGACAAAAGCGAGCGGCTCGGTGCCTTGGACACCGGTGACAAGGCGACGCAGCAAGCTTGCCCCACCCAGTGCTGCTGTCGTGCCCACGGCAATGCCAACCGCGATCATCAGCAGGCTTTGGCGCAAAACCAGCCAGAGTACATCCACCGTGCTGGCTCCGAGTGCCATGCGCAACCCAATTTCCGGCACGCGACGGTTCGTTAGATAGGCGAGCACCCCATACACGCCGATGCAAGCAAGGAGCAATGCAATACCGGCGAAGACCCCGAACAGCAATAGCAGGAAGCGTTGCTGGGCAAGCGAGCTCTTAGCCAGATGCTCTATCGTCCGAACTTCATATAAGACCTGATCTCCTGTCGCTCCGCGCACCGCTTGCCGCAAGGGCGCAACCAGATTCCAGGGATCGACGTTGGTTCGCACAGCAATGGACATGAGCTCAGACCAGCGAGGGACAAGCTTGTCGGGAACCTGGGCAAAGGAGTAATAGAGTGTTGCACGCACCTTGGCCTGATCGTCGCCCGCGAGACCCCAATAGCGCACGTGACCAACCACACCCACCACCCGCGCTGGATCAGAGCCCAAATCAAGCCATATGTGTTTGCCAATGGGGTCTTCTCCAGGGAAGGCCTGTTGCGCCATCACATCATCGATTACAACCACGCCTTCGCTGCCGTGGCGGTCCTGTTCAGTAATGAAGCGTCCGCGCAGGAGTGGAATACGCATGACGTTCAGGTAATCCGGAGTAACGCTGTTGGCAAGGACAAGCCGTTGTTCGTTTTCTGGAGGCTTGGCCGCGGTGGTGTAGTAGGGAATCTGATTATTGCCTTCCCGCATGGGCACGGTATCCACCATGGCAACTGCCTGAACCCCCGGTATGGCTCGTGCATTGTCAAGAGCTTGTTGCCAGGCAGCGCGAGTCTTCGTTGGATTAGCCAGGGTACTTGGCGCAAGCGCCACGCGGCTGGCCAGCACATTGTGAATGTTGAGGCCAGGGTCGAGCGAAGAGAGTCGCAAGAGAGTGCGGCCCAGAATACCCGCTGCCACCAGCAGAACGACGGCCAATCCAATTTCAGAGATCACAAAAACGCTATGCAGACGGCGCGAACCAGGCGCGATGGTCTTTGTCCCGGCTCGCAGCGCCAGCTCCAAATGGCGTACCGGAGCGCGCAGCGCAGGAGCCAGACCAAATAGAAGACTGCTGAAAAGGGAAACACCAAGCGCGAACAGCAACACATGCCAGTCCAGCCTGACTTCTTCTGCCCGCGGCAGGCTGCCCGGCCAGAGCGCCACCAGAGGATGGAAACCAGACATCGCCAGCAACAGGCCCAACGCTCCTCCCGCCAGACCCAGGACTCCGCTTTCTGTAAGGCACTGGCGGATCACTCGTCCCCGGCTGGCGCCCAGGGCCACACGCATCGCCAGCTCACGCTCGCGCGAAACTGCGCGCGCCAGCAGCAGACTGGCGACATTCACGCAGGCTATGAGCAACACCAGAGTGACCGCTCCAAAAAGCAGCCATAGTGTGGTGCGCGCGTCTCCCACCTCGGGACGCAGCGGCGCTGCAATAAACGTCCGGCCATGATTTGACTTGGGATATTCAGCGGCAAGTCGTCGCCCGATCACTGCCAGTTCGCCCTGTGCCTCAGCCAGTGTTGCACCTGGGTGAAGTCGCCCCCAGACCTCCAAGCCGTGAAAGCCTTCGCGGTTTTGCAGATAGCGTGCTGTATTCTGACCGATCGGTAGAAATACATCGGCTCCGCCTTCCACCTGATAGCCGCCTTGCAGGCGAAACCCTGCAGGTGCGATGCCGACCACAGTGTACGGTTTCTGTTCGAAAGTGAGCGGCATCCCGATTGCGCGCGGATCGCCGCCATACAGCCGCTGCCATAACCCGTAGCTAATGATGGCAACCGGTGCTGCGCCGAGGCGGTCGTCGTCGGTAGTAAATTCTCGCCCCCGGACAAGATGAACGCCCAGCAACGAGAATAGGTTCGCTGAGATCTCAAAGCCGTCCACATATTCCGCCTGACCGGAGGCGGTCACCGTCCCGCCGTTTGAATGAAGCGCCATCAGGTCGATGGATTTGACGTCGCGCTTGCAATCGACGTAGTTGGGATACGCAAATCCCCACAAATCCCCCCATTGCGTTGACCAGTCAGTTTTTTCCTGCAGCACTGCGAGCCGGTCGGTGGCGGCATATGGCAGCGGTTTGAGCAGCACTCCGTTGATTAGAGTGAACATCACCGTGGTGGCTCCAATGCCCAGGGCCAGAGTGAGCAGTGCAACGAGAGCAAACCCGGGTTTCTGCCGCAGCGTGCGCATGGCATAGCGAATGTCTTGTAGCAGGTCTTCCAGCCAGCGCGTGCCGCGCGCCTCGCGGCATTGCTCGGTGATCTGTTGCGGGCCGCCAAAGGCCAACCGGGCCATTCGATTGGCTTCCTCTGCTGTATAGCCCTGTTCACGCAAGTCCTGCACTTGTTGCTCAAGATGGAAGCGCAGCTCTTTGTCCAGTTGCTCGTCCATCTGTTTGCGTCGCACCAGCCGAGTCCACCAGCTCATTGGGAGCCTCCTTCAGCCAGGCCAAGCACCAGGCCAATGGCTTCCGCAAGCCGCTGCCAGCTGGCAGACTCCGCCTCTAGCGATGTCCGCCCTTTGCGGGTAAGGCGATAGAACTTCGCTTCGCGTCTGGTCTCAGTCTGTTTCCAATCGGCAGCGAGAAGGCCGCGGTATTCGAGACGGTGCAAAGCGGGATACAGGGAACCTTGCGGGACCTGCACGACATCGCGTGAGACCTGCTGCAATCGCTGCGCAATGGCGTACCCGTGTACGGGGCCAAGGGCAACAATTTTCAGGATCAGCAGGTCCAGTGTTCCCTGGGGAAGATCAGCTTTTGGGGGCATTCATACCTCCAGCTTCTACATATCTATATCACTAGCATATGTAGAAGTGCAAGGCGTGCAGCAGACGCATTTCCGGCGCCTGGCATGCGAAAATGTGGCGCTGCTGAAACGAGTTCATCATGGGTCTATCATCAATTTGTTTTTTTCTTGTTTTGGCTGGATCTTTACTTGCAACCCAGACCGCAAAAAAGACCAGCACTGTATCTGTGCCTGAATACACCTACAAAATCGTTAACGTCTACCCTCACGACCCGCAAGCCTATACACAGGGTCTGGTTTACAAGGACGGGTATCTTTACGAAGGAACAGGGCTCAACGGCCGATCATCGTTACGCAAAGTCCGCCTTGAAACTGGAGAAGTCCTCCAGCGGGGCGATTTGCCTCCAGAACTCTTCGGTGAAGGCATTGCATTGCTGGGCGGAAAGATCTTTCAACTGACGTGGAAAGCAGGCACGGGCTTTATTTACGATGCACACGATTTTCATCTGCTGCGCAAGTTTTCCTATCCGGGGGAGGGCTGGGGCCTGACTACGGACGGGCGCTTACTTTACATGAGTGACGGCACTCCTGAGATTCGTGTGCTCAACCCTGAGACACTCAAAGAAATACGTCGTATCAAAGTCCATGATGCCGCCTCACCGGTCAATGAACTTAATGAACTCGAATTCATCAACGGTGAGCTTTTCGCGAACATCTGGCAGACAGACCGCATTGCTCGCATTTCTCCACGGACCGGAAAGGTTGTGGGCTGGGTCGATCTGAGCGGCATTTTAAGTCCCATGTACCGCAGAACGCCTGATGCTGTGTTGAACGGGATCGCTTATGATCCGCAAGGCAAGCGCCTGTTCGTCACGGGCAAACTGTGGCCCAATATTTTTGAAATCCAGCTCATCCCGAAAAAATGATTTGTGTATTCCTGTTCTTTTAGTGGGCTCCAGTTTCATAGAGAATCTTGCCCTTTCGCATTGTCATCTGCACCTTTGACAGAGCCATAATGTCTTTTTTCGGATCGCCGTTCAGGACCACCAGATCAGCGTCCATGCCTTTGGCAAGGTGGCCGGTGATCTTTGCGAACCCGAATCGCTCAGCGGGCGCGGTGGTGAGCGATGCCAGGATTTGCGAAAAAGTCAGTCCCGCACGCTTCAGCAGGTCAAATTCTCGCGTCAGGTCAGCATAGTTCGTGAGATAGCCAATGTCCGTGCCGAAGAGGATTGTGCCACCGGCATCGGAATAGCTCTTTACCTCGTGCAGAATTCCTTCGTCAATCTCCGTTGGACTGTTAAACAGGGCCAGAGTTGGGATCAGCGACACATTCGCCGCTTTGAGTCTGGCCACGACCTCGGGTGTCCAGTCTGCAGGGCCCTCAATTGTATGGGCGAGTACATCGACATGCCCTTTGAGCACTAATTCAACGCCTTCGATTGTGGAAGGGTGAGCAAACACCAGCTTTCC